>JAEOSA010000287.1 GCA_016840595.1 Candidatus Hermodarchaeota archaeon
GTGGCGCATCCGTTCAGCGATTTCTTGTTGCTCACTCGTCTGGGTTCCTACCATGAGGTCTTTCGGGATTTTCTCCTTTGGTTCAGAAGGCTGTTTGGTCATCTTGCTTCTTCACGCTCTGACAATCAAAGTGATTTAGGTGCACCTTAATTTGTGACACCTTTAATTTACCGCATCCGCCAACGTGGCGTAAGGCTGAAAAAGAGCAACCGTTCGTATTGAATACCGACCAATGATCATGGAGCGTCTATACTGATGAAAGTAATTGCCCATCGAGGTAGCGGGGTTGGTCCATTCGAGAACACGTTACACGGGATGCAAATGGCAATCACATGGGGAGCGGATGGCATTGAATGTGATGTACAGAGCTCCCGTGATGGAGAGTTGGTGGTATTTCATGATGCCACGTTAGACCGGTTAACAAATGGCAATGGATTAGTGACTGAGCACACATTGAAAGAATTGAAGCGGCTTCAAGTGGGTGAGGGGGAGCAGATTCCAACTTTAGCAGAAGTGTTAACCTTGTTGAAATCCCAGCCACAGTTTATCATAAATCTTGATGTTAAAGTGCAAGGGATTGAAGTTAAGATTCTGAAAGAAATTCAATCTCGAAATCTTCTTGATCGGACCCTAATCTCGTCATTTGTACCTCAGGTATTGATGAAATTCCGTGAATTGAATGCTGACATTGCAACTGGCTGGATTTATGGGTACAATTATGAGAATCCGGTAAAGGAGGCAAAGAAAATTGGGTGCACGGCGCTTCACCCGAGACTGGATTTGGTTTCAGAAGAGCTGCGTCAATCGAGTCGACGACAAGGTTTGATGTTGAATCCATGGAGCATTAATAGTGAGGTGGATATGCGTCGATTTATCGAGTTAGGTGTTGATTGGATAATCACAGATAATCCGCGCCGGTTGCTTAGAATCCTTAATCGTACGGGAAGTTGATGGTATGCGTGAGTTGCTCCGTGAGCTGGTTTTGGCGGATGCGCCTCCTGGTCGAGAACAAGATGTGCAGGGAATTGTTATTCGAGAACTTGAACCACTTATTGATGATATACGTGTGGATATAATGGGCAACGTCATTGCTCAGGTTAATGGTGCCACTGACAAAACGTTCATGCTCATTGCCCATCAAGATGAAGACTGGGCATTATTGGTTACCCATATTGATAAACAGGGGTATCTACGATTTACCAGACTCGTTGGTCATCGATGGAATCTCCTTGGACAGCGAGTGAATATTCATGGAGCGAAAGGGAAACTAACAGGTGTGGTGGGGCTTCCCGCGCCGCATCTCATCCCAGTAAAGCAACAACAGAAGGGATATCGCCCCGAGTTTGATCGTATGTTTATTGATTGCGGGGCGAAAAGTGCGGAGGATGCCCGATCTATGGGATTCGAAATCGGACAGTACGTCACTGCGGAGAAGCATTTCAAGGAACTTGCCAATGGTAGATTACTTGGCAATTGTTTTGACAACCGAGTTGGTCTGATTACTATGATTGAGGTATTGCGACGCATTCACCAAAAGAAAGTCGAAATGAATGTCGTTGTGGTGGCTTCGGTTCAGGAAGAACTTGGAACGCGCGGCGCAAGTCCTGCAGCGTTTTCAGTAGAGCCCGATTATGCGATTGCCTTAGATGTTTCTCCAACTGGTGATCATCCAAATATCAGGGAGGATCTTGTTCCTGTTCGGTTGGGAGAAGGCCCTGTGCTTCTCATGGCGGATCAATATCACGTTACCTCACAGCAACTCAATACATGGATTCAAAAAGTGGCAGAGACCCATCAGTTACCACTTCAATCGGTTGCATTGCGTAGTCCCATACATTTTGGTACGGATGCTGCGGCTGTTGAATTGACAAAATCTGGCAGTCGGGTGACTGCCCTTCTTGTGCCAACTCGATATTTCCATACCACAAATTCCCTGATTCAATATTCTGACCTTGAAGAAGGTGTCCAGTTGTTGGTTAAGTGCTTGGAATCGCTTGACCAACTGGGGGATAGCAGGTAGGATCTGGATTTGTTGGAGAGGCTACTCGATTAGACCAAGGTCTCGCATGTGGTCTGCAAGTAGGTAGATGGCTTTTCGAGTAATCGTTTCTTTATTTGTTCCAGCACAGACAATTCGTCCGCTACTAAAGATAAGGAAAACGGCTTTGGGTGTTTTCATGCGGTAGATAAGTCCGGGGAAGACCTCAGGTTCATAGAGACACCGTTCTAAAGCCATTTGTGCCATATCAAGGTCGACACGGCTGTGTAAATCTCCACTGGCTACAATGTTTTGAATAGTGATTTTGGGGGTTCCGGAGACTGTAATGCCAGCTTTCCGGATTTTCGCGATAACATTGTCAACGGCATTAGCCGCTTCGCTTTCACGACGTAGACCCGTGATTACCATCCGACCACTATTGAAGACAAGGATCGTAGCCTTCGGGTTTTTGACTCGG
>JAEOSA010000288.1 GCA_016840595.1 Candidatus Hermodarchaeota archaeon
AATTGACTTTTTTTCCCTCTAGCAAAGTGACACATCCTTGGGGGCATTTAGTCCTGATGTCGCCTAAAATCGTATCGAAATCCTTTGGTAAACCTTGTCTTAGTGTTACTATGAAGTGAAATAGATGTTTCACATCATATTCTTTCATCGGGTGGGCTCGATGAATAGGTAGATCTCTTGATGATTTTCGGTAACTATTGTTCTAGAAATCGAATATTTATAACGTGTGTTTGTTTTTATCATATTTTTTCTATTTAATGCTTTTAAAATAAATTGTTCTATTATTTTTATCATTTTTTTGAAAGTTAAGGTGTATGGTGTATTAAATGATTGAATTCTCAGTTTTCGACCCATCGAAAATAATTGGGTTTCACATCACAAAAAAATCGGGCTATCTCTCAGTTTTCGACTCATCGAAAATACAGGGATTGCACATCATAGCACAATGTGCAGGTGACCTTGGTGATGGCCTCCAGACTAACTTTTACACGTCACTTAGGGAACTTGACTCAGACTAAGACCCAGAGCATTACTTCTGATGAAATGCCTTGAGCTCCTCATTCCACGTTGTTAGATTAATCGATTGGGGGGCAGGTTTTCCCTTATGGATCCAGAAATCCCACACGACTGTGCTTTTTCCTGGAGGCGCTTCAACGGGTTTGTCGAATAACTGGACGATGCGGTCCATAATCGTGAATGCCCAAGGGATAGCACAATAGACGTGCAGTTCTCCAGCACGACCGAATTTTCCATCACCTAATCCAATCCCAGCATAACTGTATTCCGTTACTAATCGCTTAGGTAAGGGGATCTCTCCTTCAAGGATTCTGAAGCTCCCATCTAATTCTCCACGGTACATTCTACTAAGCTGTGATTCGAATGTCAGTCTCTGTGACCGATAGGCTTGTTTAAACTTGTTTCGATCCACCAACCGATGAGTCCATGTGGAAAGGAGTTGGTCTTCGATTCGAAATATCGATTCCTTCTTATCTATGACAAGTGCCTCCTTCAGCATTACTTCGTCAAGGATGGGAAAAAACCACTCACGACCCACAAACTCCCTCGGATCAATTTCTGCCCCCAGCACAAGGCCCTCTGTTTGAATAATCGTGTTCAAGGCATCGAGGATTTCTTGATCGGTGGTACAGCCTAATTGACACACGAGTATTGAATAGTTGACTCGAAAAATTAATTCTCGGTTATGTTCCATCTGCGTTCTCCTCATCCGAATATACATAAATTTTGAACCAAATCGTTAAATTATCTTCCGTAGTTTGCACTTGTTTGTAAAATGCAGACTAACGACCTTGAAACGATTGATTCCCTCAGTCACACGCTAAATAGACTCTTGCCGAATTAAAAACAATCGGATGCGGCCTTCTTTTCTTGGACGGTCTAAACTATAGGAGATTTAAGAAAAAAAGAGAAAGCCCAGCACAAGACTGGGCAGTAACACCAAGAAACTAAGACTGTTGTCGACGCCGGCGAATGACAAAGATGACCCCAAGTGATGTTGCTAAGCCGATGATAATGGCTTCAAAGGGGAAACCTGGAATCGGGGGTGGAGGCGGAAGCGTTCCACCGTTACTGACTGTTAGAGTAATTGAGTCGGTGGCCGTGTTTCCGTCATTATCGTAGGCTGTTGCGGTAATGGTCACGCTGCCATCGGCTACGGTTGTAGAATCCCAAGCATAGCTGTATGGTGTATTCGAATCACTGCCAACCATACTACCGTCCACAGAAAATTGGACCCGGTCCATCCCGCTCGCTTCGTCGCTGGCCGTGACATCAATGTCTACCGTTCCCGTAACTTCGGTTCCCGTCGAGGGATGATCAATGGAGACATCCGGATTCGTGAGATCTGCCACGATATAATTGAAGGTGGCAAGTCCTCCTGGGAGTTCGCTATACATGCCCCAGGTGTCGTTGGCTCGGAAGAAGTAATCCACTCGTGTATTGTAGGGTTGAGCGGGAATTGTTGCACGGTAGATTTCGCCGGTATGATGCGCCATGCTCACAAAAGTCCATGTGCCTAAATCAATGCGGTAACCGAGTTCTAGCATTTCGAGGTCTTGCTCTTTCACTTCAATATCCACTACGACCGCCTGGTCATACACCGGTGTACCCGGTGTAAGCACAACGTCATCGAGTAGGGGTGCGGGGTCATCGTAGAGGTAGAGATCGTCAAAGAGAATTTCTAGAGGATCAGTTAATGTATCGATGTCTATTCGGATTTCGATGAAGGATGTATCCGGAAGGCTGCCAAAAACTGCCTCATAGTCATGGACTAAGTCGCGATGCAGTTGATACCAGGATCCAGTAGTTTCAGCATTTGTGACGTTGAAATACGCATTGACTGTATTATTAACTAAACTGCCCCAATTATCTGTAGCAAAGACATAGTTCAAGAATGTGCCATCATTGAGTGGAAGAGTGAAGAATATTTC
>JAEOSA010000289.1 GCA_016840595.1 Candidatus Hermodarchaeota archaeon
TAACAAACAAATTCTCGAAGAAGTCAATGGGGTCATTTCTACCGGGAAAGAAGCGAATGTGTATTGGGCAGTACAGCCAGATGGAACCGATGTTGCCGTGAAGATATACCGCATCGCTACTTTCAACTTCAAACGCATTACCCTCTATCTGGAAGGTGACCCACGATTTTCACGGATTCCCAGAGCCCGTAGTGGACTAATTACGGCTTGGGCTTCAAAGGAGTTTAAGAATCTCCAACGAGCTCACAATGCGGGAGTACGGGTCCCCCAACCCATTCATGTCCAGCGAAACCTGTTAGTGATGGAATTCATCGGCGAAGAGGGGCTCCCTGCACCCACAATGCATCAACAAAAACCTGAAAAACCTGAACAGGCACGAAACACCATTCTCAAAGCCGTTTCGACTCTCTATCATGATGCACATCTAGTTCACGCAGATTTGAGTGAATACAATGTTATGCTCTGGGATGGTCCTGTGCTGATAGATATGTCTCAAGCGGTGGTCTTGGATCACCCACATAGTGAGATGTTTTTCGAACGTGATCTTCGGAACATTCTCTCCTACTTTGAGCGATTTGATATTCCCTATCTAGACTTGGATGAAACCATTGCTGCAATACGTGGAGGTGCATACAAATGAAAGCCGATTCACGAATCCGCATCCCAAAAACCCGTATTGCAGTCCTCATTGGTCCAAATGGTGCAATCAAACGTGAACTTGAAAAGATTACCCAGACCGTCATCACGATTGATAGTGCAGATGGGTTAGTTGTCGTGGAATCAACAGAGGATACCAAAGATCCCTTAGCGGTGTGGAAAGCCCGTGATATTGCACAGGCAATTGGTCGAGGATTTAGTCCACAACGAGCCTTCGCTCTGCTTGATGATGATGTGTATCTTCGACTCATCAATCTTGAAGAGTTCGGAAGCACTCCGAATCAGATTCGCCGCCTGAAAGGACGAGTGATTGGTCAGGGAGGCAAAACCCGACGAAACATCGAAGAACTCACCGAAACCTTCGTAACCGTAATGGGGAATACCATTGGGGTTATTGGAGAAGTGGAAAACCAACAAGTTGCCGTCAACGCCATTGTCCGCTTGTTACGGGGTGCAGAGCATTCCACGATAAACCGGTATCTGAATACCCAACGCCGGCAAATGAAACGCCGTAAGGCACTGGAACTTTGGCGTCCCATTGGTCCCGACGACACCGACTAGCACGAAAACTCACTTTTATTACCAAACATGGTTTCAGACTCCGAAAGAATTTAAAACAAGCAAGGAAAATGGGCAGGAGCTCATATGCCGAGGTGGCTCAGCCAGGTTAGAGCGGGAGCCTGCAAATCCGCCGGATTTGTCGTCCGATGCTGTTAACCTCTAGGTCAGCGGTTCGAATCCGCTCCTCGGCGCCATTTCCCATTTTTCCAAAAAAAATCGTTACCCATACATCGCATGACGTTCAGGGAACCGTTTCAAGCTCATGGACTGGACTGCGGTGTGAAGCTCACGGTCCAGTTCTTCTTGCCGATCCGACATCACCATCCGTAATTGGGACGCCGAATCATCCGAGTACCGTTGAATTCCCTGGGCAATTACAACGCCTTTTCGCTGTGGTGCAGCTAACTGGAAAAAGAACGGTTTCCCCTCTTGCATAATCCGATTGTGTAATCCTTCATCGACTCGACGATGAGTGGTCCCCACGCCAATCACTTCAAAGGGATTGACAGGTTCGGTTTTCATCTGCCATAGCCGATCCCGATGCAGCACAAAGGTATCATACAAACCATGGTCTGCCTGACCTGACAGAACCCGCCAGCCGCGTTGGTCCTTATCGTAGCGCTTCTTCATTTCCATGAGCAAATCGCCAATCGGTTTGACGCTCACCAGCAAACCACCAACAGAGATAGAAAGAAAATCACCCTTAAAGAACACTACGGTATTCGACCAAAAGAAATGGTGCGGGAGCTGGGAATTTCCGCCATTCCAATCATTGTTGTAACGACTTTTGAACCCAGGAACGCCTACACGACAAGGTCCTAAGCCTTGCATCTTTGACCAGGCTTGACTACTCCCGCCTAATAAGATGTGGTGCCCTGACCGGGATTCGAACCCGGGTCCACGGGGCGAAAGCCCATGATGATTGACCTGGTTTTGCCACCTAACTGGCTGTTAGGTGCCTACACTATCAGGGCACAGTTCTCTTGGTGGTATTGCCCCTTTCGGGGTTGTCAGGGGAGAGCCTATCTCCCGTTGGTTAAAAACCTTTGCTCCTTCTCGTTCAGCGTTTTTACGCGACGGGGGGGAGAAGTGGTGGAGTGGCCGGGATTTGAACCCGGGGCCTCGGGTGTGCAAGACCCGCGATCTACCGCTGATCTACCACCCCACAGGGTTGTGTGGTCTTCAGCACTTGGAGGCGGTTAAAAAGTGTTCCGCCATGACTGTAT
>JAEOSA010000070.1 GCA_016840595.1 Candidatus Hermodarchaeota archaeon
GAAGTATTTCTCTAATCGAATTTTTATTCTCTCCACCGTTTTCATGGCCATAATCGTTTCCTTAAGTTTCTTCACAAGGGATTTCATTCCCCTATTCTTAGAGGATGTTTGGGGGCTTCAAGAAGACCTTATCGGTATTCTCATAGCCATTTTTAATGGAAGCGCTGTTCTGGTCGCCCCGCTGATTGGAGTGGCCGGCGACCGTGTTGGGTATACCAAAATTCTTCCTCTTCCCATTTTTGGACTACTCGGTTCTCTTGGATTACTGGTGATCGCTCCCAGTTTTCTTTGGCTCTACCCTATCTTTGCGATACGAGGGACCTTCTTCGGAGTTTTTTCATTAGTGAACGCCCTCGTCTCAAAACATCTATCTCAAGGACAGTTACAAAGTGCTTTCACTACCTACACGTTTTTTCAACGGCTTCCATCACCAATTACGCCACTTGTTGGCGGCATGGCCTACGGTGTAGACCCCCGCCTCCCCTTTGTTGTCTCTGCACTCCTGATTCCTCTCCCTTTGACAATCAACATCCTCCTATACAGAGAAGAACAACACCCAATAAAGGAATCAGAAAACGAAGAAAAAGATCAAAGTCAAAGGGATATTCTCTAGTGGTTACGCCTACGTCAAAAACTATCCCACAGGTGCACGACTCATGAGCAAACGCGTTCTCACATCACAAAGTGACCTGAACAAAGACTACTCCGACAGAAAAGAACCCGAAACCTACCTCTAACCTAACGCCCACACTAATTACTAGAAGATGAAAAATGGTCGTCCACCCCTGCTCTTCGTACAACACCGGTTTTTCCAATGATACGCCTGCTCCCTGTGCACACTGCACCTCAAGGTGTTGCCAAACGGGAGCACCTCAAAGGAATGAAATTATTAGAAACTTAATTGACTATAGGTTTCCAGAAGAGATTGAAAAATCTGTTGACTGCTTATTTAATTTGAAAAATTTCTAGAATTTATTTGAACTGTGAAAACTAATCATTAGTATTATTGCGCTTTTCAAGTAGTGCTAGAACCTCTTTTTGGAACTTTTTCTGTTCTGTAGAATTAAGGTTCTTTCTGTCTTCTGCTGCAGGGAGTCTTAATTTATGCATATTTGTCCCGGTTTATGAATTGTATTTATCTGACTTATATTTTATGTTTTATAACATAATAAAAAAATTCCTACAAAACAATATACAAATATAAATAAAACAAGATGTCATCCGATATGTGGAGTTAGGGAATATTGTCTTTAGATGTGACACGTCAAGTCCTTCACGCTAATATAATTGAACCATTCCTCTGTAAAATGACACAGGAATACACCTATTGTAATAATAGGACATCCAGCTTTCAATCTATTATAATTATCAAAGATAAGGATCAGGTATTTGGTAATCTTGCATTTTCCGATTTTAAAAAGAATAGACTTGAAATAAATGCCCGAATACCTCGAGATGATTTTCATATCGAAGTTATTTTACCTGAATTATTCAAACCTAAATTCCAGAAAACAATCACTATGACCTATGATGAACCTTATCGGGGTGAGGAAAAGCCAAAAGGAAAAATCGCGAGTTTCAAACAAAAAATAAGGTCTTTGAGATTATTTCGCGAACCAGAATATTCGTTTCGAATTGAACTTGGGGAATACCGAACCTATTTCTACATCACTCCTCCCCCAAAGCTTCGTTTAGAATTTCTTAAAAAAAGTTCATTAAAAGAGTTAGAAGAAGATTCTGATTATGAGATCCATGACGAACCAGAACCAGATGGACATAATCAAGCACGAAAACGAAATGCTCTCTTCATACGATTCCCAGATATTATTCCTAAAGTTACAACACAAATCTTAGAAGACATGGGATTCTCAGCGCAAATTCCACCAAGACACCGAATACCCAAGCTCACAAAAGATGGTGAAATAGTATCCCCTGATCGAACAAATAAACTAATTCAGGAAGCTCGACAAAAAGCATTCCAATCGCCCCTATTATATACAAATGTCGATGTTCGAATCAACCTTTCACCAAACCTTAAGAAATGGTTTTATTTTGTATTCGCAATTGGGTTTCTTTCACTTCTTTTTAGCCCTAGTATTTATGTCACAGGAGCCATAGTTGCTCTTCTAATTACCACTCGTTCTTGGCTTTTTTATGAAGAAGATATAATGAAAGGCGCAGGTTTCTGGTTTTTGATATTACTATTATTCAACGTATTAAACATGGGAATATTTGCTCTAGGACTGGTATTTCCACACCTCAAATATGGCTTTTTTGGACTGCTTCTAAGATACATATTCAACATAGACCTATCTGCAATTTAATTATGAATTAATAAGCCTTAGAAAAAAGTGGTCGTCCACCCCACCTAATCGTACAACACCGGTTTTTCCGGATGAAACACCCCGCTCCCGATCCCACACTCCACTCCATGTAGCACCAAAAATCGTCTGAGGAGAAATACATTATTAGGCGGCGATCCAGAAACAGAAAAACCTATGTTTTAAAATCTTCAGCGATGAAGGATAAGTCTGTGTTGTTCATTTCATTTGGATAAAGTCTTGGAGTTTTTGTTTTAATTTTTGCCGTTTTTGTTTGCCCTTTTTTCCAAGGCGGTTGAGATGAGCTTCTTCATACCTAGGATGAATAAAAGGAAACAGTTGGATGTGTTTTTTTGCGAAAATGAATTCTTGATCAGGGTCATGAGAAACAAAGTGTTGAGTGATTTTCTCAATTTTGGTTAGTGGTTTGTCTTCGAAAATATGTTGACACATCGTCAATGCATATTTTCCAAAGGTTACCACGGCTAATTCTTTGACAGGAATCAATGCGAGTTCACGTTTGAAATGGTCTATGCACTGTGAAGCACAGCCGACCCATTCATTATGGATTTGATTATTGTTCCTCCGAGGAATGCATTTCAGTGTATGAGTCCAATAGACATCATCAGTAACGGGGTCAAAAGTTCTCCCCAATATCTCAACCATCTTTCGTGGTAATTTACCTCCACCAGTTTGACATGCTCTTCGGAGAGACTCTTCTATCTCTTTGCTTAAAACAGACTTCTCTAACAGTAAATGTGATGGCTCCTGTGAAACAAGGACGGCTTTAACTTGTAACAAAGATTCGGGTTCTCGATTAAACAAGATTGGAAGCTTTTCGCTATTTCGATGACAGCTTTTGAACCTGCAACTATGCACCTCTTCCCAAAGCTGTGTCCACTTCAAGTTCAATAACTCTCCAGAGTCTTGTCACAAATAAAGATTCGACATCAATGATAACTCTTTCATTAGTAATTTAATTTGAGCAAGCTCAGTCATTCCAGCATCTTCATCTGCTTTTTGAATGACTTTTTCCTCATATTTTCTAATTAATCGGACAAGTTTTCTATATCGACCACGATGAAATTCTCGAGGAATAAACCCAAAAATGTAACCTGGCTTAAGAGCTATTTCGAACTCCTGAGCAATATCAATGACTGCTTCAATCGGACACCAAATCTCAGTCAAGGAGCCGGTATCTTCCTCATTTTCTTTTGAATATGCTGCAAACTGGAAGAAATACTCACCAATTGTACCAGACAAAACCCGATTTTGGTCAATATATGCCCAAGGAAAATCACGGTTTGTCCGTTTGAGGGAGAGGACTAATTCTACTTCCCCCGTGTGATGATGTTTGGAAATATACTCGCGATCTTCTGGACTGAGCCGATAGCTAGGTTTTCGCCCTCGAAAATCCGTATGGGAATGAAACTCTCCCACAATCCAATCCAGAGAAGAGAAACTTAACACTTCAGATATACGCTGATATTTATGATCCTTAGGCTGTACATAATTAAACCCTCGTTCTGCACTCTGAAGCGCCACCGCTGAATTAACAACAATCTTATTCGCTGTTTCCATAATGTCACCTAGTAGTACGCCAGCGCACTCTTTCTTGTAAACCTCGATCGCATATCCAAGTATCTGCGTCAACGGTCGTGACCGAACAAACACTCTTTCAACAAGCAATACAAGTCCCCCTAGAACAACAATACAGACAACCTATGTTTTAAACGATTTCAAGTTTAAGGCATTTCGATACAACTCAATTTCCAAAATAACCATGAAGAAAAATTCAAAGAAAAAAATCATAGTTCAATGATTAACTTCTGTGAAAAACGGGTTTTCCAGATGAAACACTCGCTCCGATCCCACACTCCACTCCAAGATCCCCCAAAGAGCGTCTCAGAGGAAATGAATTCTTAGTAGTGAACTTCTTTAGTTAGATTTGATTTTGCATACCGTTCCCTCATTTCGGAACTGCAAACAGCCGTCGTGAGGTCACAAATCCATACTTACCGTGAATGGTTTCGATCATCAACCGCTTATCTGAAGACCAGCGATACACCATTCCCGTCCGTCCAAGAAGTGCTCCAAAACTTAAAGCGGTGGCGGGAATCGCCACGAAAATCGCAAGCAGCTTTGATGGCGTACCCGTTATCCCAATTAACCAAATCCTGTACAATTGTAATAACCCTGCAGGAACTAACGAGAACACAATCGCCGATGATGTAAAAACGACCGAAACAAATCCCACTGTGATTGACGTCGCTTGATCGATTTGGTTAAGCATTCGGCGCCATATGGCAGCGTAAATTACACTCCCGATGAAAAGAAAAAGTAGGTAAATTCCTACCAAGATAAAAGGAACATTGTGAACACCGAGTATAAGATAAATCTGCCAATCAAATAGTGGAATCCCTTGGTAAACCAAGCCAAAAACTACTTCTTGTACTAACCAAAACAATCCGACAGAACCGACGAGCAAATCAATAATCAGACCCGAAAGAAAAAGGGTCCCACGAAAGAAATCCTTGCGAATAACCTTCGTGGGTATTTGTGAATTAGTGCTGTTCATAGACTTGAATCACCTATTACCATTGGCCGAGATACCAGCCCCAATCGCGCCATAAACCAAAGGAAATTAGCCGATTGTGATTATACAGGTTGTCGTGGGTGTAAGCCCATCCGTCTAACTGCTCGGATTGCATGACGACTAATAGAAACGCTGTGATAGCAAACCCTATTGCAGCGAGTGCAGCGAGAATAACTCCAAGAATCACTGTGGCTGCACCACCAATGGCTGCAGCTAATCCCGCCGCAACATAAAACAATGTACCCAGGGTGATAGATTGCTGCATCACACTTGAAGCGTAGTGATGAACCCATTTCTTCCACCCAGATTGAACACTGGTCTTTATCCACGGGGTATTCCACTGTCCTGGATAGTAGGTATCATAGTTGTCGGGATGATCAAAGTCAATATACTGCACAGGATCTCCTGGCGCCACGAATTTAATGCCATACCAGTAGTATTTCGGACCCGTATAGACTTTATTCGTAGTAGCTTGGTTTTCTGTTGCAGGAATGGGTAAGGCAATCTCTCCTCGCTTATAGGCTGCCACTAGTTCCCGGTACTTTGTGAACTCTGGGAGTGTCACAGTCACTGAGTGTTCTTCCAAGGATACTTGTTCACTATTACACTCGCATTCACTATATCGAATCGAAATACTGATTTGTGCATCTCCTGAGGCAGTAACTTCTGCAAAACCTGTAACATCGATGGTGATGTCCTTCTCAGAGACTATCCAGTTTTCTCTCACATTAATGGGGATAACCTCTGTTATTCGACTAGGTGAGGTTGTTGAAGCGACGTATCCTGGTTGTACCAGGAATAAGCCAAAAACAACACTTAATACTAGTATTGAAATAATCCGCCGTCGCAGACCATTCACCTCACGTCATGTACAGAATTCGTTTGATATAAATTATTCCCTCAACACCTCTTGAAAAAAAGTGCAGAAAATCTCAGTACACACCCAAAACCAGCCAACCAATCTTCGTAATATACGAAATCATCAAAGCCCAAACAATCACAAAAAGAAAGTGGTCGTCCACCCCCAAAGCACGTACAACACTAGTTTTTCCATGTGAAACACCCAAACTCCTACCGCACATAAGTCTCCCAAGGTATCCCCACAGGGATACTCCAGAAGAAATCAATTCTTAATAACGAAATTCTTTCGTTCAATTTGATTCTGGACACTGTTACCTCATTTCGGAACGGCAAACAGCCATCGTGAACTCACAAATCCATACTTACGGTGTACGGTTTCAACCATTAGCCTTTCTCCCTTCTCAATCTTTCGAAAGCTAAATTGAAAAGCGTAGAAAAATTTCGGATAGTATCTTCACCTACTTCTCCACTCGTAATCATATCATTCCTAAGCATGCGTCTAAGATGGATAGCAATTCGTATCTTTTCAAGCTCAAGTTTGTGTTTTCTCAGATATCTTTTGTACTTCTCTGCTCTAGGGCTTGGCTCTGAACCCAAATCTGTTAATTCAATTGGTGTAGTAAGCGATGTTGAATAAACCTCGTTCACTGCGCGATTGTACAACGATGATTCTATTAAATCTTCAATTTCATAATTTGCAGAATCTCCAAGCGGAACGGCTTCGTTCAGCATCAAGGTCTTTCCTCCATGTAAACCCGTTTCCTCCAATTCTTCTTTCACAGCTCTCCCTGCATCATCAAAATCAAGCATAACAACATAACAGTGTTTGTCCTTCCAGAGTAGCCAAACGAAGTACGGGATTTTATTCGCTCCACCAACCGGAATAATTGCAAGATTCTTTGGAATAGAAGAAATCTTCTCTTGTTTTTCCAAAAAATGAAGAAACCCATCTAGTATGAAGTAATCCGAAATGCCTTCTACCACAATGTTGTTTTTTTTCGCAAACAAAGTATCACCCAGAGTCATTCCAATTGCATGACGAACTGGAGCAAGGGCATCTGACTCAGATTTCTGAAATCCACTGGTGATTATTGTTCCTTCATTTCCTTCCTTTTCGAATATTCGAATTCCCTCAAGATTGTCACGATCAATGAGGAACGGGGAATGGGTGACATAGATGATTTGGTTCTTTTGGGCAATTTTTCCAAGGATTTGAAGAAGGTCTCTTTGCCCGATTGGATGTAGGTACACACCGGGGTCATCAACTAGCAGAACACAGTCTTTGAAGGTGGCTTGGCTTCCCATTTGAAAGTTGATGTAGAAGGCAAGAAACCACTGAAACCCTTTACTTCGACTACTTGGACGCACTTGATTTCCAGTCTCATCGATTACATAGACAAATAGATTATCTGCATCTATGCCAAATCTAATTTCGACTTCTTCTTGTCTCCAAGCCCCACTGATGTGTCCTGTGATTGTCGCTGAGGCTTCGTCCACTTCTCGTTGGCGTTCTAATGGTTCAAGATTAACTAACCGTGTAATATCCAGACCTGCAAGGGCAATCAAATTCTGAAAGGTACCAGAGAGGGATGAGTCTTCGACGAATTTAGACATCGATATTGAATCGGGTAACCTGTCAATGTCATCAAAATACAAGAAATTAGGTCTTTGGGAAAGCACGAGTTGAGCAGCATTTTCAGATTTTAATTTCAGTGTGTTAAGTGATTTTTCAACAGTCGTATAATCGTTCGCTATTGCATCCCATAATAATGGATTGCTACTAACCATTTTATGAAATTCTTCGAATAATGCTACTAATTCCTCAATTATCGACTTAGACCCAAGGATTACCGTCTCTGACCCAAATGCGGTGGTCTCAACTGAATCTTCAATTTCTTTAAACTTTTCAAAATTTGAGGGCTCTAATTTCTTTTCAAATCTCAAAGGGGACCCGGTCTGGGTATCAGACTTTTGCTATTGTGGTAAGTCATCAAATTTCACAATTATAAATACGAGTTGATTAACTGTAGTCATTACTTTCCACCAATATTATGAGGAATTTCGAATGGTCAGCTCGAAGAGAAAATGGATGTTAGTCTTCATAGCGTTTGGTATAGCGATCCTACTAAGTAATCCGCACGTCATTCCGCCACCCTGTGCCGCCGCAGTTGAATGGTTCGATGATTTCAACGATGGGAACTACGATGGCTGGACGATATGGGCTCTAAACTCTACTGGTCACAGTCCATATTTGCCTGTAACTGGAGGCAGCTTCGACCCTGATGATGGAGCCCTCCGTGCAAATGGCACCAACGTCGAATGGAATATTGCCAACTATCCCAGCTCTGTGGCATATGGTACGTGGAGCTTTGATCTTGACATTGTTAACACCTGGCGACATGAGTTCTTAATTTCATTCTTTAGTTATGAAACGACTCCAATGGATGGATATCCTGGTCAGTGTTATGATTTGGTCATCTTAACAGAATTTCTTTCAACCGGATCATTTGATGTTGCCTTAGTTCATCGCAACGACCTAAGTTATTACTCCCTTGGGAGAACAACGGTAAACGGATTCCCCGGATGGTATCACTTCGATGTGACAAGAGATACCAATGGGCAATTCTACGTGTACGTGAATACAACCTACGATCCGATAATCGCTAATATTGATGATGCTTTCACGACATGTAATACCTTCGAATTTATTGCTCCTTTTGGACCCGACTTCGGACCCGCCATAGACAATATCAGAGTAAGTAACACAATTGATGTCGACCGCGCTCCACCCAAATTCACAGATGGAACCCCCCAGGATATCACTATTCAATTTGGACAACCTCTCAGATATGAGATCAATGCCACCGATTCCTCGCCCATCGACCAGTTCTGGGTCAACGACACAACGAATTTTGCCATAACCACCGATGGCGTATTCACCAATGCCACCACACTCTCCATCGGCTCATATCCAGTAACCGTATCGGTGAACGATACCCTTGGACATACACAAACCGCCTCCTTCACAGTAATAGTCCAACCCGTTCCCCCCCCACCACCGCCACCCATTCCGGGCTTCCCCATAGAAGCAATCCTCCTAGGACTAACCGCAGTGATAGGACCAGTACTACTATATCGACGACGCAAGCATCACAAAACCCGTGGATAAAAATCAAAACTAATCTCGAACTCCCAACCAACAAAAGAAAAGTGGTCGTCCACCCCAGCTAATCGATACACCACCGGTTTTTCC
>JAEOSA010000290.1 GCA_016840595.1 Candidatus Hermodarchaeota archaeon
TACGGATCACCCCAATGCAGGAACCTTCATCAATTATCCACTGATTGCAGCGTGGTTAATGAGTAAGAAAGCCCGCGAGATTGTATTAGACGATATTCGCCGATCTGCTAAGAAGCGAATGGACCTTCCTGCCATCGATACTGAATGGTCCTTAGAAGAGTACATTATTTCGACTCGAGCAGGACCAGCACGAATTCTTGGTTTGCCAGAGAAAGGACATCTTACTCCGGGTGCTGATGCAGATGTTGCCATTTACAATCTTGATCCGAAGGAGGATTTTGCTAAGCATCCTGATAAGCTCATTAGTGGTCTATCTGGAGCATGGATGACAATAAAGGGTGGGCGTGTCGTTCAGAAGAAAGGGGAAATGGTCGCTACACCGAAGGGTAGTACACATTGGATTGATGCAACTATTGAACCCGAATTGGCGAAAGAAGTAGAGAATGAAATTCGTGAGAAATTCGTGAGCTCCTATACTATTGCCTTTGAAAACTATCCTGTATCAAAGCGTTATCTTCATCGATCAGCTCCTATGAAATTGGAAGCTAGTTCCTAAGTCGTAAAACTAATAACCCCCTAGACCGTGCTGTGTGTCGCTCCAGTAGAAAATATCATTATTGGGAGGCTGGAGCGAGGGTGCAACACAATGCGTAAAGTTCGAGAGTTTACACCAGCTGATGCAAAAGGGCTAGCTCAGTGCATAAACGAAAGCGAAGGTGGTTGGCCAGGTGGACTTACACAGGGAATACAACATACGGTCCAGCATGTCATGGAAGACTACGAACGACAAGTAAAATTCAGCTGGCTCATCGCTGTTGATGGCCAGGATCAAGTTGCTGGGATATCGACATTGCATCCCCACTACGAAGACCAAGAAGCCGCATACTTAGGTTTTCTAAATGTTGCTGATGCGTTTCGAAAGAAAGGATATGGCAAAGCCCTGCTCATTGAATCAGTAGAAAAGACAAGAGAATTAGGATACAAACGACTCTTTCTGGGCACTTGGGCAGGGAATCTAAACGCTGTTCCAGTGTATAAACGAACTGGATTCTTCTGGCGACCAGATACACAGGTTGAGATGGACAATTACATTCCAATGATACTCGAAATGCCCATTGCTCAATCCTTCTTTCAGAAGCATAACTGGTATGATAGCTACGTAAGGAAAATCGAAGTCGTTCCTGATGAAATGGAACACCGGGGCCTTCGCGTATATGAGTATCGATGGCAAGAAGAGCCTGATTCTTTGCGTATCGTTATCGACCGAGAAAGTCGCGGACCCACCGTTATTGAAACTGATGAGGTGTTGGTCGAGTGCTGGGTGGCTGATCCCGAACCAACTTTGGGCCTTCCCATTCCCGTTGAATGGACAATTCATAATAAAGTTGCATCCAAATCACTCCAGTGTCAATTGAGAGTGAAGTTACCAAAAGGATTTCAGATGATTGAGGCACCTTCGTCGAAAATCACTGTCCAGCCTAACGACACTATAACGCTCAAAGGCGTCATTCAGGGTAAAGTTACAGTAATCCCACCAATTGAGGAAAAGGCAGCTCTTGCGATAAGGTCCAAGCTGCAATTGGAAAAGATTCCGGTTGAATTAGAAACGGGTTTACGTGTAAAGCACCCCATTGAAATCTCAACAGTTCCTCCATCACTGTGGTGTCGACCTGGAAACGAACTTAATCTCGATATTGCCCTGAAGAGCAACCTCAAAATACCTGTACAAGGAACTCTTCGTCTTCGTCCACCTCGAGGGCTCAAAGTACCACAGAAACAATTTGAGGTCAATTTCACATCTGAAGGATATTCAGGAATTAGCGTGAAGGCGTTGACCGATTCAGGCTTGAAGACTATTGCCTTGCCAATCCGGATACACCTAGATCTTCTGGTGGAGGGACAACAACTTCGCACGCGTACAGAAACTATCAATGTTCACTGTCTGGACAAAGGAGGAGTGTTAGTTACTTCTTTTGATGACAAACGACGATTACAGGTTCAGACTGATACTCTGCACTTTACAATTAACCTGATGAAAGGAGCTCATATTGACCGCCTCAATAATAAGATAACTCGACGAGAGCATCTGCGCTCACATTGCCGTGAAAGTATTGGCCCCCCATTTTGGCCATCGGAACAAATGCGGGCTCAATTCAACTATGAAATTGACTACGAAAAAAATGGAACTACTAATATCCGGATGTGGATGGAAAGCCAACGATATCCCGGCGTGACTTTTGCAAAAATATACAAAATATTCGGGAGTTCAGATATTCTTCGCATTGATTACCAGTTCGAAAACAAACATCCCACCAATACGTATGATTTCCGATTACAGGTATCAAGTTTACCTGGAGTTTGGGATCATTTACACATACTCCCTTTGAAGAATGGACTTCTCCGA
>JAEOSA010000291.1 GCA_016840595.1 Candidatus Hermodarchaeota archaeon
CGTAGATGCATGGGGTGTTCTTGAACCATACGTTGGATTTCTTCGGGGCTTTTTACGCGGACCATTGTTGTTCAATCCTTATTGGGTAATTGTAATGTGTTCTCAAGGTTTTGTGATGGCAAAAGTCTGTGCCGCAAAGGTTCATGCGCACAGTATTCTCTCGCGCTCTGAGATTGCAGAACTTGGTAACTGCCTAAAAGGGTTGCGGTGACCCTATTTCTCCGAAGCGGAATTTGTAGGGTCAATACCGAATTTTCTTAAAGCGGCTTCGCCTTCTTTGGTGATTTGGTAGGTGATTCCCTCTTCAGCTATGATACTGATCACCCACCCTTGGTTCATTAGGTGAATAATGAAATCCTTACCCAGTGTTTCTAAGCTTATTGGACGGGTTTCTACTTTTGTTTCCTTAATTGGCGGTGATGCGGGTAATTCAGCTTCTTCGACTTCGATAGGGATAGCAGTTCCATACCAACTGATGGACTTGATACGCTTCTGGAAGGATGCAGGCGTCTTCTTCCAAAGTAAAGGTTTCAATCGTTCCTCTGCTACTAGAAGGACGTCCTTGTCAACAAAGAATTTGAAATCTTTTTGCCCTTTCAAAATCGGGGAAATGTCCAGACGCGACAAATTATTTTGAGTAATATTCAAGGCTTTCAGATTCGTTGCATGCCACAAAGGAACCAAGTTCAATTTGGCGAGATTATTTTCCGCTAACCAGAGGACAACTAGCTCTCGACAATGCCATAATGGGGCTAAATCAATATGGTCTAATCGGTTTTTACTGATATCAAGTTCTGTGATCTCTGTGCAATGATACAAAGCACGTAAATCAATTGATTGAACACGATTGCTGCGAAGGTTCAAGCTCCTGAGCTTTTTACAATTCCATAAAGGTGTGAGATCAATTTGATCGAGGTCATTCCCTGAGACATCAATTTCTTGGAGATCAGTACAATAATGCAGAGACGTGAGGTCAATTTTGTTAATCTGGTTTTCCGAAAGGTCGAATTCTTCTAAAAGGGTGCAATGCCATAAAGGTCGTAAATCTATTGAGGCTAAGTCGTTATTTGCCAAATCCAAGCGTCGAAGCTGTGTGCAATGCATTAAGGGAGTGAGATTAAGTGCTTCGAGTTTGTTTTGATGTAGTTCCAAAATTTGGAGATTTACACATTTCTGGAGCGGGGAGAGATCGAGCTGTATTAATTCGTTTTCACTGAGATGAAGTTCTTGCAGGCTTGTGCAGTGTTGAAGTGGTGTGAGATCTATTTGGGAGAGGTGGTTGGCATATAGGTTTATGACCTCAAGCATAGGGCACTGTTCAATGGCGGATAAATCGATAGTGATGATATCAAGCTCAGAGAGGTCCAGTGACTTTAGGGACTCGGAAAGGTCCATTACTGTGTCCTGACCAGAGCGGTTCTGATATCGAAGTTGGATCATCGCCATCAAGGTTTTGTTCAATTAGGTGCATCGTAGAGCATGCCAACTTTAAAGAGCTATCGGTGAAAGAAATGGGATAGTATGCCATTCAGTCAGGCCATCGGGATTGTTAAACGAAAAGGGTCTAAGGAGCAGCAAGCTCGCCTTGCATTGATTTTAGAAGAAAGTCAGGATACTAGTGAAATCATAAAGTTTCTACAAGACCTCCAACTCCCTGAGGGTGGATTTCCCTATCAACGAAAACCTGGTAATCCATATTGTCTGAGCCCCACATCAATGATGATGAAAATCATGGCTGAAACGAAACTAACAACAAAACCAGTCTGCCAACTAACAATAGAATTCGTGAAATCAATTCAACATTCCCAAGGATATTGGGATGAGAACCCTGTCTTAACCTCTTACAATCCACCTTTTTGGGACCAACCTGGTCAGCTAGTTACCCAACTCTGGCTCACAGGGGCAATAGCAGATACATTGACTCGTCTTGGTGAAGGTTCATCACCCGAAGTCAAGAAAGCCCGCGCGTTCCTGTTGAAGTATCGGCGCGAGGATGGTCGATTTGAAGGTCCATTGATAGTCACATGGTTGGCTATTGCGGTGCTTGCCCCAACAAGAGGTTTTGATGATCCAATTGTGCAATCAGCCCTTGCCATTCTCAATCAACATACTGACTGGGATGCTACTGATCTTAGCTGGGCATTAGAATGTCTTTATTGGGCTGGAGCGCCAAAGGATGATCCTGTGGTTCAACACCTCATCACTGCGATGATTGCGCTTCAAAGACCGGAAGGGCACTGGCTCTCCTCAGATGATTCCGATGATCTTGTTTCAACGACGCTGCAATGTTTAATTGTGCTAAAACGATTCACTCGTATCTAAACACATTGTAAATGGTTTATGAGAAAAAAGGTAAAGTTTTAAGGACTTCCAAGAAGGTCATTAAAAACCACTACTAATCC
>JAEOSA010000292.1 GCA_016840595.1 Candidatus Hermodarchaeota archaeon
CTTCTGCGGGTCGGTATTTGACATATTCCATAATCGCATTCATTGCTGGGACGGTCAGCAACACAAGACGTTCTTTGTTCCCTTTTCCGCGAACCCGGATTGTGCTCTCGCCGAAGTCAACATCTTCGATGTTCATACCACATAACTCCGATACGCGCACACCGGTACTATACAATACTTGGAGAATCGTATAGCTGCGAATGGCATTTTTCTCCGAGTTCTGAGCTGCCCACAAGAGGCGTTTTACATCATCATGTGAGATGGCTCGTGGGAGGCTTTGACCGAGTTTGGGAGTCGCAAGACCAACGGTAGGATCTTCGGAGATTAATTTCTCTTGATGGAGAAACCGAAAGAAGGATCGCAAGCAAGCGAGTTTGCGACGGATGGACGCATTGGCATACCCTTTGTTAGTCTTCAGATGGGTCATAAACATCCGAACATGATGCGAGCGAACGTGCGCTGGTATCGTCCCAATATAATTGAAAAACATCTCCAAGTCGTAACGATACACCCGAGACGTTTCTAAGCTACCTCCCCGCTCAATAGCCACATACTCAGCGAAGCGATCAATCGCCTCAGTAACAGACAACGTATCTGACTCGGGGAACTTCACGGAAAAACCTTCAGTACTCATAGAAAGTGTCACCTACAGAACAAAGGACAAACATCGATTTACCCTCCGAAATTTAATCGTGAGTATTACCTGCAACTAGCTAGTTCTCTGGAATTTTCCGAGAGTTTCTCACCATTTCAAGCCCTTAGAAGCGCGTTTACCAGCCAATGACGTAAAAACATGGTTCAAACTGAAAAATCAGGGCTACAAGGAATAATCAGCTCCTCCACCGATGAGTTTATGGAATTTGAAATATCCACCAAGCTTTCAGGCTTAAATACAAGGTATTACCAGCTTTCTTAGGGAGAATTCTTCCAACCATTAGATACTCAAAACGTCTCCAGCGGGGTGATGCGATGAGCTCAGATTCGGACGACAACATGCTCCTCGACGGCATAGCTGAGTTAATGCTCCTACCCATTCAAACCGGACAGGCTAAAAAAGTCGAAGCCCAAATCATACTCGAAGTCGATGAAAAAGACGGCAAAATGAAACTCAGCGCCATGATCAACAGTGCAAAAGAAAAAAAGTAAAACTCAACTAGAGCCCAACCAAACGATTCAGAGAAGTCCTAGGCTTTGCTAATGCCCTTAGGACAAGCACGTACACATACACCACAGACATGTGCACCATACTTCTCGTTATTTTTCTGAGTAAACGCTGCACAACGATCAGCGTCCAGCAACATTGACCGATTAACATTAATTGACCAGTTAACACCCTTAATTGCTCCCACTGGACAAGCCTCAACACAAACCTGACAATCTTCACACTGACTTTCTTCAATCGGTACACCCACTGGGAGGGGGGCATCTGTGAGAATCGATACAAACCGAATACGTGGTCCTGCCTCAGGAGTAACTAATAACGCGCTTTTACCAATCCAGCCTAAACCAGCTCGGGTGGCCAACATCTTATGAGAAACATGCCCGGCATGATGCTTCCGATCAATTACCTGTGACGAAGGAATCGGTAAAAAACGATATCCAGAAGGACGCAGCAGATGTATCACTTCGATTGCCAAATGATCGAGGTAGCGATTCACCGCATGATAATGATATGCATATAATTTCGTAGGACTAGTGATGAGTTCGTCGACTATAGGATCTGATAACCTCACGGCTACGCTAATGCCCCCAGTCAGCCCTGTAAATCGTTCAGAAAGTAAAGACTCAAGATCTGCAAAGCCTACAAAGGCGACACGGTGTTCCAGATACTGCTCCAGTTTGGGTGCCCAATCACGAAAAGACATCATCCATCAACTGTCTAGTTCCTACTGCACTTCATATGCGAATCTCTTCACCAACTTTCAGATCACGATATGCATTAGGAAAGGCTTTTCTAAAGGCTTCTAAGCTAAGGGGGGAACTATCATGGGGAGATAAGGCTACAACCTTCGGTTTTCGCTGCTTCAAAAGGTCAATATTTTCGGTTAATTCTTCCCTCGTTATCTGCTCCCAAGGCACCTTTCCCGTCCCAAAATACTTGTACGGACTCATCCCCCCAATATCAATTGGACCACCTTCCACCGGGTAATGTAACCCACCAATAATCCCATAAATCGGCTCATCAAACAACGCCTCCGTCCGTTCCAAGATCTTCGGCAAGGTTTGATGCCCACACCCTACAATCACCACAATTCCTTTATTCTCAACGTTTACAGCCAAAGCCTGCTCATATTCAATGCCAGACGAAACTAAGAACATGGCATTCGAAATGCAGCCAATCGTCGCCACACCCCTACCCACAACCGTGGGATCCTTAGTATGGAGGGGAGTGATCCCAGGA
>JAEOSA010000293.1 GCA_016840595.1 Candidatus Hermodarchaeota archaeon
TTTCTCTGGATCAACGACGAGAACTTTGTTGCCTGATTGAGTCATGAGAACCACACGTCCTGAAAAGAGGGGTTATGGAAGGCTTAAAGGGTTACTCGATTACCATAAATCATCAATTTGGGAATCTTGGAGTGCAGAATAATGAGGACTTTGATTCAAAACGCGATAGTTGTCACAATGGACCCACAACGCCGCGTACTAACTAACACCGATCTTCTGATCGAAGATTCAGTCATTGCATCAGTGGGTAAGGGGCTCAAGGAAAAAGCTGATCGGGTGATTGATGGAACTGGTCGGATGGTGTTGCCGGGTTTCATTTGCGGTCATACGCATCTTTATGGCATCATGCTTCGCGGAGCTCCAATGGATATCAAACCAACAACGGATTTTCTCCAAATTCTTGACCGCATTTGGTGGAAAGTTGATTCAG
Organism: Candidatus Hermodarchaeota archaeon; assembly: GCA_016840595.1. The sequence continues at coordinate 431 of JAEOSA010000293.1, forward strand.
CCTTTGTAAATGAAGATGCGTACGCGAGTGCGCTCGCATCCTGCTACGAGTTTGTTAAGAGTGGAACAACCTGTTTTGCTGACACCTATTCAGGTCCAGGGTCCGTTGAAGGCGTATTAGATGAAATAGCAAAGGGCGTCACCGAGGTTGGAATTAGAGGTATCCTGGCGTTTGAAGCCACTGAAAGAAACTCCAAAGAGGAAGGCGAACGGGGTCTCAAAGAAAACGTCCGATTCCTCAAAAAGCTCCAGAAAACCCCCCATGACCTTCTTTATGGTATGTATAGTCTTCACGCTTCTTTCACCCTCAGTGATGAACTTATCCAAAAGACCCGGGAACAAGCGGATCAGCTCCCCGCACCGCTCACTATCCATACCAGTGAAGGCCTCATTGATGTTTACCATAATATCGAAAAATATGATAAACGAACTGTCGAGCGGTTGTTTGATCTCGGAATTCTGGGTTCTGATGTCGTCCTTGCCCATTGTGTTCATGTGAACCAAGATGAACTTGAACTTATTCGAGGTAGTGGTGCGACTGTCGCACATAACCCGATGAGTAATATGAACAACGCTGTGGGAGTCGCCCCTATCAAAGAAATGTATGAGCTCGGAATTCCTGTGTGTTTAGGAAACGATGGATTCATCTTCGACGCCATTGAAAATATCCGTACAGCCTATCTCATTCACAAAGTGCACCACCTCGACACAAGAGTCACCACACCCCAACAGGTTATCGAGATGGCAACGATAAATGGAGCTCAAATATATGGTTTAGCAGATAAACTGGGGTCCATTGAAATCGGAAAACAGGCGGATCTAGTGATGTTGCATCCTAATCCACGCGTTACTCCGATTCTCCCCGGCGGAGTATATGGGTACATCGTCTATGGTTGTACTGCACATGATGTTGAACATGTATTCGTAAATGGAAACCAGGTTGTTGAAAATCATCAGGTAACCTCTGTCAAACAGGAAGATGTCGAAAAGGCTCTAGACCGTGTTGTTCCAGCCTTATGGAAGAAGCTTGGAATCGATATTTAGGTGTCGAATTGAGGTGCCACCAGTAAAGGTTTGATGGCAGATGATACAGCTTTGGAGTTTAGCAAATATCGTACTTGGGGTCCCTGAATGAGGAAGTGAATCGCCTTAGAAAATCTAAATGTTATTATTCGAATCAGGAAGAATCTGGATGAGGTGGACAATTGAGATATGTTTGATTCAAGGCTTCGATACTCCCCGCGTAATTTGGTTCGTTTAAATACCTTATTGTAGGACATATCCACTGAGAGACAACCTATTGAAGAAACGTGAATTTAACTCTTTTATACGACAAAAAAGTAAAATTTATTTGTTAGTACCGTGGAGACTCATAGGGGACTGAAATCACATACTAAAGTATATGTATCGTTAACAATTTGATTACAAAATCAATGAAGGATTTGGGTGAGTAATTAAAAAGGAAATAATCAAAACGCGAGTATCATGCTTTGGGTTATTCTAACATGTTTGGCGTTGGGAGTGGGAATTCGCAAGCAACCGCTTCGTCATCAAATCCTAGGATTCGCTATTATCGGATTCTTAATCGTGACGACAACAAGCTGGACCAGTGCGTTTGTATTTTCATTTAGATGGACAGTTTCACCAACAATAGAAGCCCAATTCTTTGCTCCAACCAGTTTTCCCTTCGCTACGGTACATTTTGCTGATTTCGGATCAAATCAGTTCATGACACGACTGGTTCTGGGATGGCCAGATGGTCTGCCACTCCGCCAACTCCAGTGGATGCCCTTTGATGCAGACTATAGCCGACTTCAACGCATCATCATATCCAATGACCTCCTCGCCATTAATGCCGTTAGTTACGTTCTCGTTGCCCTATGCTTGCTCCTGTATTCTCGGTGGAGAATTACTCCAATTGAGAAGAACATAGAAACCAAATCTAAATGATGATTGAGGTCTTGTGG
>JAEOSA010000294.1 GCA_016840595.1 Candidatus Hermodarchaeota archaeon
ACACATCATCAGTCTGACGTCTTAATACTCTTTATTTCGATAAAACTAAAACATAAACACAATCCTCATATGAGCTCCACTCCCTCACTTATCTTATAAGGGACACTTTGCGTTAGGAGGAGCTTACAAGTCATCACCTATTTTCATAACACTTATAGAATGCGGTACAAGCTCCTCCTAATCAGGTAGAATGCGATGGAGAACAGGAGGGATTCATCAAATCCTAAAAGGACAATGAGTTGTGCAGGATTCTTGACAATCGCTGGTGTGTCATTGCTTTTTGAAACGAATCTGTATTGGGTAATTCAGGAACTTAATCGCTGGGCTGCTTCCCCTGAGGCTTGGATAGACCCTATTTTTCCCCGATATCCTGTACCAATTAGTTGGATATTAATCGGGATTGGTATAGGATTGTTCACCAAACAAGTAAGAAAGGTTTGTTCACTCAAGGAACAAAGATTTGTAATTTACTGGGGAGTAGTATTGAGTAGCATAATGTTATTTGTAACTGGACTTATAGTGTTCGTCCTTCCTATCCTCTACATGTTGAGTGATTTGTATTGGCTAATGGTGATTTCAAGTGGGGTGTTATTCATTCTCGCCATGAGCATTCTCGCATTGTTGTTCCAACAATTCTATCCCCGGACAAAGAAAATGCCATAATATTTTATTGTACACTTTAATCGGCTACATCAATTTCTGAATCTTCAGAGATTGTTTTCCGTCAATTCTATCAACAAAAATACTCTTTTTTAACTAGTTCGTTCCCACAGTCCCCGTATTGAAAACGTGATTGATCTGAGAGTGATATCATTGACGAAGATAAATCTTCCACACATTTTCATTACCAACGATGACAGTGCTCGTTCGCCTGCACTTCCCCCTTTCATTCGAGAACTGAAAGCCCATTATGAGCTCACTGTCGTTGTTCCGGAGGTACCCCTGAGTGGCATCTCAAAGGCATTATCCTTTAATGTGCCTCTTCGGTTTAACGAAGTACAGAGCATTGAAAACCAAGTAGTTATTGAAACGTCAGGCACACCAGCTGATGCTGTAACTTGGTGTCGAACTTTTTTCCCTGATATTGACTTGGTTATTGCCGGACCGAATCTTGGGCTGAATGTTAGTGCCCACAGTATTTACACAAGTGGAACCGTTGGAGCAATTTTTGAAGCTGCATTGTGGGACATCCCCTGCATTTCCTTCTCAATTGATACGCCTAGTCATACCTGGTTTGTCCCCAGTGATTCCGGTGCGAATTTTTCGGAAGCTGCACAGCGTTCACGCCAGATAATTGACCACGTGCTTAGCAATGGCTTACCTGCCGGCGTTGATTTTTTGAACGTTAGTTTTCCTCATGATGTCAACAGCGACACTTCCATCCAAATCGCTAACACCATTCGGACTCGTTTTGACAATCGTGTTGAATCCCGGACTGATCCCCATGGTGTGGAATACTACTGGATTGCAGGAGAAGAAATACAACCGCTTCCGAAAACTAGTGACGTTTATCTCGTGACGAAAAAATCTCAGATAGTAATTTGTCCCATCAGCATTGCAGTTTCGAATGAGGAGTTGATCCAAAAGACAACTCGATTATTCCAGACCTTAATTCCGTGAACTCTCTTTCAGGAGTCTGTCAGCATCTAGCTTTATTCAATTTCTTTTCTTGACTACGAAGTAAGAATAGGGCTTTTAAAGGAGAACATCTTTGTGGCATTTGGTGAGAAGTTCCCTTGACACCCAAGGCTGGAACCAATAAGGATGGAACGTTTATTCGGGCCATGCAACTTATCACAGATAACCTTCAGAAGAACATTGAATTTCTACGTGAAAACGCCACGAATGTAACGAAATTTGTAGATATTATTGAAAAAACGGCACGAGAGGGGCATTGTGTTTTCGTGGTTGGTAGTGGTCGTTCTGCGATGGTGGGACAAATGTTTCAAACCCGTCTAGAGCACCTGAACGTTCCAGTCTATTTCATTACGAACAGTCGATCTGTTCCGCATCTGCATAAAGACGACTTACTTTTGGTAATCTCTGGAAGTGGACGTACAGCAATTGTGAAAGCGATTATTGAAAGCTATTTGGATTCAAATCCTCAAATCATCTCAATCACCAGCTATCCGGAAAGTTGGATTGGTCGGATGAGCGATTTAGTCGTGAAGCTCATAGGGCGAACGAAAGTCGACGTAGCCCGACGAGAAAAGGGTGAAGAGGCTAGCCTAACACCTGAAGGCACACAATTTGAAATTGCCTCAGCTGTCTTTCTTGATGGTGTTATTGCTGAGCTCGTTGTTCGATTCAACAAAACCAATGAGGAACTACTTGCCCAACATTCACAAAGCACGTAGTAACATCCATTGTCTTTGTATT
>JAEOSA010000071.1 GCA_016840595.1 Candidatus Hermodarchaeota archaeon
GAATACAGACTGCACAAATTTCCTGAGATGTCAATTCGCCACATCGCAGGCACTTTTGGAACGGTATTTCTGTTTCATTCTGAAGCACGTTAATTATTTTCATGAAGCTTGCATGGAGGTTGAACTTTGATCCTGGGTGTTGATCTTCAAAGGTATTCAGCCATTCTCGAATTTCATTACGAAGAGAGGTTTCTTTGTAGGGACACGGAGGATGATGAACGGGAAGACCAAGAAGTTGCGAATACAATAGGAGATCCTTTTCAATTATGTGGTAAAGGGGTTTGACGCGAGGGACTAACCATCCGGGTACGCCTTTGAGGAAAGGTGTGATACGAGATAATCTTTGCACATCTCCCCGGATGAGGTTCATGAGCATGGATTGAACTTCGTCGTCCAAGTTATGGCCTAAAGCCAGTTTGTCGGCGTTAATTTTTCGTGCAAGAATGTTGAGTCCTTGTCTTCGAAGAGTCCCACAAAAAGCACAAGGTGAAAGTGGGGAATCTATTTTTCGTGCCCTGTCAGCAATTTCATCTAATGTTAAAGAAAATAGCTCTTGGTAGGTGGATGTAATATGCTCAACTTTGAGCTGGCTGGTCACATTAGCCAACACTTCTCGGCGTTCATTATCTTGTTTGCTTCCCTCCTGCAAAGTTATAGCAACCACTTCAGATTCAGGAAAGCGTTGTTGAATCTCGACGAGGACCGAAAGAAGAACGGTACTGTCTTTGCCTCCTGAATATGCAACCGCAATTCGATCTGTTCGTTGAAGCATCTTGTATTTTGAAATAGCGGTTCGTACAGCGGTCATTATGGAATTGCGGAAACAGACTTCACAGAGCACTTCTCCAGAATAAGGTCGGGAAATTACAGATGGCTGTCCACACAAGCATCGTTCAACGGTCATTTAAGTCCATAAATGGAGAGGACTTTGACCAATAAATTTCCATTTATTTACCTAAAGAACATGCCCAACAGACCGGGCATAAGAACGGTAAAGATGACGTTAATGATAAGAATTGAGAGCGCTGTAATCCGAAGACCCCAAAGTAGAGCTTTTGCACTCCTTCGTTCCAAGGAAATGGTTCGATCAATAAGCTCCTTCCAAAGCCTATCACCATCTAATGGAGGGATGGGCAGCAAATTAATCAGTCCGAGACTCAAAGTAATCGTAAAGAACCAGAAGAGACTCTCCTGTAATTGAAGCTCTTGAAGCGATCCTAGGAGGCTAAAGGGAAAGATGAGGGGATGATACGTTGATAAGAATATTCCAATAGAGGCTACAGAGGCATTATACGGATTGGCTCCCACGTTAAACGATATATTGACTCCTGGTTCCACAGTGAAAATGAGAAAGTCACCGGGTTGGGTATTTTCCATGAAGAGTTGGAGATCTTCATAGGTATGTATTGCTGTTCCATTCATACTAGTTATTATCATGCCTGGTGCAAGATTGCCTTCTGCCGACTCTCCAGGTACAATCCCTTGAATGAGGACACCACTCGGTATAGGAACCACGATGAGTTGGAAGAAGACGAGAACCGCTAGGGCCAAAGTGAGATTTGCTCCAGAGCCAGCCCCATAAAGGCGTGCTCGTTGACTTCGTGTTGCCGTAGTTTTGACGTATTCCTCATCAGGTTCGACGAATGCGCCGAAAAAGATTAAGAAGGCGAAAATCCCGGAGCTTTTCACGGGAATTTTATCAGCCCGTGCAGCAATCCCGTGCGCGAGTTCGTGCACGATGACAGCGATGATGAGGGGAATGAGAATCATCAAGAAGAAAGTGTAAGACATGGTGATACCTGGAAGGAGTGGTGCAATAGCGCCAGGGCTCCCACCAGCGCCAATAATTTCTTTGATGAATTCCCAGATATTACTTGCTAAGGAGTAAAGAGTGTAAAGCGAGAAGAAGAAGCCGACTCCAATGAAGCCTGACCAGATGTATCGCCAAGCGCGAGGATGCCAACCGCCGATACGGTCTAAGAGATTATTGAACTTTTCAGTTCGGGCAAAGAGCATGAATGGGCCAACATCTATTCCGTATTTTTCGAGATTGAAATATGAGGCTAAAGCGATGATTATCATCCAAGCTAAAAGTATCAAGAGCCAGGGTAGTAGTGGGAGAATGAATTCGAATTGAAGCATTTGTGCTATCGCCTCAGGAGTCTTCACCATTTTTTTAATCGGTATAAATGTGTGCTCCACCGATGAGGGAGAAGCTTTTAAGAGATGCGGTTGGGGCTCGTTTGGTGAGTGTAGACCTATGGCGCCGAAATTTTTAGTCGTGTTTGTAACGGTGGGTGATTACACCGAAGCACAATCCATCGCCCGAAAGCTTGTAGAAGATTCATTAGCTGCCTGTGTTGGAATGGTTCGCCAGAGTTCAATCTATTGCTGGAAAGATGAAATTGTTGAGGATAATGAAATCTTGTTAATCATCAAAACAAGACAAGATCATTTTCACAAACTTCGTGACGCAGTGTTGAGTGTACATAGCTATGATGTACCTGAAATTATCAGCCTTGAAATTCAAGAGGGACACGAAGCTTACCTTAACTGGATTACCGAAAATGTTGGAGCAAAGTGATAAGTCCTAACTAGGTTCGATTAGCAATGCCTCGAGAAAAACCGGTTCGTCGGGATACAGGAAGCCAACAAGTAATCTATGAAGAGCATCATTGGTTACTGCTTTCTCAGTTACGTCAGAGAGCCATTGTTGTTATGGCGGTTCTTAAACAAATAGGAATTGAGCCATTAATTCATGGAAGTATTTGTCGTGGTGATGTATCCGAACACAGTGATGTTGATGTATACATCCCTCAGGTCGTACCCTCTTTTTCTGTCGAATTTGCTTTAACTCAGGCAGGTTATCAGATCATCCATCGTGAATTAGTGCATGCAACTCCCTTCCACGCCATCAAGGCACACATCTTCTTACCTAACAATTCCGTCATAACATTTCCATTAACCAATCCCGCGCCCATTGAACTCGAATTTTATCAATTTGGAGGATGCTTAACAAAGGTAGATCTAGAGAAAGGGCAGCGTGTACCAGGTGTTGATAAACGCCTTATTCTAATTGAACCGATAGATGCAGGTCATATTGAAACAGCGGTTGTGGGTAATGAGACAGTGGTAGCGAAAAAAGTCGGCGTCAATCAAAAAATTGTCGAGGAGCGAGTAAGGATATTGATGCGCCGTGACGAGGTTGGTCGAACAGGTGTGTATCTGAAACGTCCATTATCACCCAACGATACATTCGAATCTCTCCTTAAACACATTGGCGACCGAGACCCCGTTGTCCGCCGCAGGATACAAAAGGGGTAATCAGGAATGACCCGCGAAATCCAACTTTCACAAGGAAATTCTCCATTTGTAGGTTGCTTGGTGAAAGGCTGCCGCGAATGCATAAAAGGCGCAAAATTAGTACTTTTCATTACTGGAAACTGTTCAAAAGCGTGTTTCTACTGCCCGATATCAGAGGAAAGACGAAATCTTGATGTCATATATGCCAACGAAGTTGCGGTAAATGATCCCAATCAGGCATTAGAAGAAGCTCGTTTAATTGATGCCACTGGTATGGGAATAACAGGAGGGGAACCCCTACTTGAACCGGAAAGAACCTATCAATTCATTAAAGCGTTCAAGAGGAAGTTTGGGTCAGGTTTTCATGTTCACCTTTACACGGGCTTGGAGCCAGTACCATTAGAAGCAATTGAGCGCCTATTGGATGCTGGGCTTGATGAGATACGGCTTCATCGTTTTGAGGTAGGACCCGACTATCCTAAATTACGTAAAATTACAAAGGGTCGCGCTAAACTTGGAATCGAAATCCCAGCGATTCCGGGTATGTTGAAGCAACTGAAGAAGTTGTTGCGTGATTTTGAAGAAATTGGAATAGACTTTGTCAATATTAACGAACTCGAATTCAGCCCATTAAATGCTGAGAAGTTAAAACAGCATGGATTAAACCTAGAATCTGATACAATTGCTTCCGTTCAGGGCAGTGAAAATGAAGCCCTAGAGTTAGTCGAATGGGCGGCTGCTGAAACTGAGTTGCATGTTCATTTTTGTCCACTTTCTTTAAAGGATGGAACTCAACTTCGAAACCGGTTCCGACGGCGTGCTAAGAACGTGGCACAACCCTTTGAGCAAATTACCAAAGAAGGATTACTGAAAAAGGGAATTATCATTCTACCTGCTGGTACAGCACTCACTGAAGTTCGGAATAATCTTCGATCTGAGTATCAGATTCCTCAAGACAAGTTCTGGATTAATAATAAGCAAAAACGGATTGAAACATCTACCACTATTGTCAAGAAACTAGCGAAAGCACTGAAAGCAAGAGGCTTTCAGGTTGGTATCGTTGAAGAATATCCCATAGCGAGTCGATTCCAGGTTTCTTATACTCCACTCTAGCGCTCAGGTAACGCAAACCGGAGAAGGGCGGCTACTCCTCCAAGGCCCTCAAGTTGTTTTCCTGCTTGGTGTTCAGCGCTGAATATTTCTACGGTTCCTGCTTGTTTTTCGACTTGTCGCATAATGGTTTCCATTTTGCGCCGTTGTTCGGGTTCCGCTTCGCGAAACAGTTTATCAAGAACGAGTAAAGTTTCTACAGCCCCAAATTGAACTGCCCGGTTAATCTCTGTCCAACCATATGCTGTTTTCCCTGTATCTTTTCCTAAGTGGCGCATTATATCATTCATAAGCTGGATTTCTCGGTTTAACCGAATGTCACTTGCGATACGTTCGATTATCCCTCGATTGAGTGCTTCATAAATTCCGCTAACCGTACCTGTACTCACATGTTCTAAGAGGATGAGATTCTTACTTTTTGGAACCTTATTCTTCAATACCTCAGCAAGTTTTTCTTTCGTGGAACCAGGTCCAACAATTACTATGCGAGTGATTTCTGGTAATCTTTCAAGTAATTCATGAAGTTGAGTTGCAATCCCAGAAAACATTTGATCCATGGCGTCTGCTGTTTGAATATATTTTCCATATTTGCCCCTTGTTCTTCCATGGATTTCAACGCGGACATCAATCCCCGAATCATCGATGATGCCAATTACCGCTTGATCCTCTTCTACAGCGATAATTATCAGTCGTTGTCCCTTTCGAGAAACTGCGTCTTCTAGTCGGCGTAGAAGAGGGCGTGGCCAGGTTTCTTTGATAATTTCGACTTTTAATCCTGGCTCGATGTTGATAGTGTGATAGGTTCCAAGAGAAACAAAATCCTCTGGGCCCTCCAGTATTTTCCCCTTCACACGAAGGCGATTTGAGTATTTGTGTAAAGCAACCTCTTCGACTGTTAATCGAATAAACATACGACGCCGTTCGCCTTTATCAGGACGAGAGGTATCGTCCAAATCACGTCGTACACGTCGAACTGTCCGTGCAGCCACTTGATCGCCCGGGAGGATGACATTGTAAAGGTGCCATAAGTCATCCATATCCTCAGGAACAACAACGACGAGGCCAATTTTTAGTTTCTTAGTCACAATTTTCACGAACAGCCGCCTCAAGCATTATTTCAATTAACATCCACACACAGGTTATTGAAAATAGTGAAAGAACGCCATTTTCATGTTATTCTGTTCCCTATTTACATCATACGGTTACAGAATATGGGTGTAACCCCACACCCTCTATCCCGTCCACCGCGAAGGCTTCTGGGACTGGTTTTTTGCCAATGTTATATCCAGCATTCACATCAGCGTTTATTATGTGTCCCCTCGAGGATTTGAACAAACCACGCCTTACACGTTTTCCAGCATAGATCTTATGGTGTTTAATTGGTTCATCATCAAGAAAACTCACCTTAGATGTATGACGTTCTCCTACTATGATTACAGTGATACCTACTAATGTCGCTTTGTATTGAATTTGCCGAACTAGTTTGAAAAAAGGAATGAGCACAAAACTTTGATTTGTTCTCTTGCCCATTGAAATGCCCTGTTTCCACGCTTTGTTATAGCCAATTGCAATACACCCGAAGTCATTTTCAATACAATAATTGATTATTCGCCGTGAGACCTTATGAAAGAAATCTGTGATTTTGTTATCCCTCTTCAATTTTAATCTCAGGAGGCGCCTTGATTGGATGAAAAGTCCTTGTTTATCTTTGATTGAAAAGAGCCTAGCCCGTTGTTTGTTATAGTATTGATTGATGAACTTCACAACCCCGCCCTTAACACACCAAAGTTGTAACCCTGTGTGGTTGACAATGATTACGAGATTAGATAATCCGAGATCAATACTAATTACACAACTTTGGTCCAACCCTAGACTCACAGAAGGCTGCTCGTATACGATTTCTAATATGTAAAGATTGCCACGTGGTAATATTCTAACTTGGTGGATTCTTCCTAAAATTCGTGTCTTGATGGAATGCAGCTTAGTTTTTTAGGAAACCGTAGGAGCTTTTCACGGACGCGGCACTGCTGATTCGTAAAAATTACTATACTCTCCCCGTCTTTTGGCGTGTATCTAGGCAATCTTGGTCGGGCTTGATATTTTTGGGGATGTTGTTTCCAATCCTTGATGGCAATGAAAAAAGCCTTCCAGTTCTTATCGAGTAGACGAAGCACTTGCTGGGCCGTTTGTGCTGGCAGATTCCGGTATGGATTAGTGGTTTTCAAAAGAGCATATAATTCTGCGTAACGGGTCCAGTATCCTTGATTAATGAACTTCTGGCGGATTAGATAGTTTGCTAAATTATAGAGATTTTTTGCCAAATGGCAGAGTTTAGAGAGCGCCTCCATTTTCGGTAATTGGATTCTTTCTGTAAGAAGCGTTTTTCACCCTCAATACTATTTCAAATAGAAATCATATAAGATACACAATTTTCAAATTCTACATTTCTATCTACTGTAAGGAAATTAGTCAATGATTAGAATTAGACCCATACAGAAGCAGGATTTTGAACAATTAACTCAGATTGAGTTTGAATCTTTTACAGATCCTTATCCAATGGAGTTATTCCAATTTCTGGCAGGAACTCAACCGGATCAGTTCCTGGTGGTCGTTGAGAAAGAAAAGGAAACTGAATCCATCCTAGGGTATGCAGTGGCTGATATTGATAGAAAGAGGCAATCGAAGATTGGACATATTCTCTCTATTGCAATTGGTAAAAAATATCGGAAAAGGGGTTTTGGTTCCAGATTACTTTCAAAACTCATTAATGTCTTGAAATCAAAGGGTTGCAACGGAGTAGTTCTTGAAGTTCGGATTTCAAATGATGTCGCACATTCGTTTTATCAAAAATTGGGTTTTCGAGAAGTCAAGCGAAGACGTAGATTCTATGATGATGGTGAAGACGCATTGATAATGGCGCTAAACTTGGAGGAGGAGTCGTGAAACAATCACAAGAGCAAAGGTGCCTGTTCATTTTATCTGGCGAACATGAAACACTTCCTCAAGCAGAATTATGTGCAATTTTAGAAGCCGAAGGATTCCCCTATAGAGTAATGGGGCATCAAAATCAGGTTTTACTCCTTGAAGTTGATCCCAAAGGAGCCAAAATTGCCACAGAACGTTCCGGTTTAGTAAATCATGCAAGTGTTGTATTCTTTGAATCCCCAGCCGATGAAGTACAAATATTGGAGCGGGTAAAGAACTGTGACTTTACCGGATGGATTAAACCCAAAGACCGGTTTGGTGTAAAAATTACTCGAGTTCAACGAGAACCCACCGTTTTCGATGTAGACGAACTAGCAAGTAAAGTGGGCTCGCAAATCTGGCAGGCTCTGAATGGACAAGTCGCGGTTGATTTAACGAATCCAGATGTGCTATTTCTAGGTGTGATAAATGGTAACCAATTCTTTTTGGGGCCATATCTAGCGTCGCGTGATAGAACTGGCGTTTATCGAAGACGCAGTCCACTACGCCCATTCTTTGTTCCTAGTGCGATTCACCCCAAATTTGCACGAGTCATGGTCAATCTTAGCCGAGTAAAACGAGGTGATCTTCTCCTTGACCCATTTTGTGGAACTGGAGGCCTTCTCTTAGAAGCCGCTGATATCGGTTGCGTTCCTCTCGGGTTTGATATTGATGTCTCAATTCTCACAGGATGCCAACAAAACCTGAAGCACTACAAGGTTCCATTCAATGGAGCTCTCGCAGATGCACGAACAATCCCGTTACGCTCTGAAGGGTTGAATGCCATTGCCACTGATCCACCCTACGGAAGATCGAGCTCCACAAAAGGAACCGAAGTGGTTAAACTCATTCAAACAAGTCTAGATGTCTTGACAAATCACCTGAAGAAGGACGGTTATCTTTGTCTTGCCTTTCCAAAGAAATACTTTGAAAAGGAAATCATACCTACAGACAGTTTTGCTATTGTTGAAACGCATTCCATGCGAATTCACCGTAGTTTAAATCGTCTAATAGTAGTATTGCAACGACAGTAGTATCGATGGATGAAATGATGAAGATTTATTTTCTTGGAGTAGGTGGCGGAATTCCCTCACAGAACCGAGCTTCGCCTGCAACAGCCATATACTTCAAAGGAAAGATTTTGCTTTTTGACTGCGGAGAGGGAACCCAGATTCAGTTAAAACGTTCTGGTCTCAGCCCTCAGCGAATTATCGAGATTTTCATCTCCCATCTTCATGGCGATCATGTATTGGGATTGCCCGGATTACTATCTACCATGGCTATGCTGCAACGTACAAAGCCTTTGACGATTTATGGTCCTCCCGGCATCAAAACCTTCATAGAAACAAACCTAGAGCTAACTCACACCCAACTTGAGTTCGATTTTGCAATAAAGGAAGTTGAAAAAGGAACGATAACTCACCCAAATCAGTACCGGGTAGAATGTCTCCCTGCACTTCA
>JAEOSA010000295.1 GCA_016840595.1 Candidatus Hermodarchaeota archaeon
GAAAGGCAGTCCGGGCTAGTGCTTCAATGGATGCACGATACATTTGGCGAGGTTCAGTATATTTAGAGAGAAATTGTTCACAAAGATGAGTCATCTTCTGACTAGCTTGTTGTAAACGCTCAGCATCGAATGGGAGTCCAGCTGTCTGATTGAAAAATTCTTCTCCAATTATTGCGTACAAATTCTCATATTCTTTCCCAATCTGTGCAATTGATGACATGGATTACTTCCTCGGTTCCTCAATAGAGTAGATTAGCCTATGCTCGTTCATACATAAAAATTCGCAACGATTGACCACTTGATTGACTAATCGAATAAAAAGCGTAAGCCTTTATCGCAGATTCAGCACTATTATGGGAGAGGGTTGTTTGTGTCGAAGAAGTACATTTTGGCTTGTGATTTGGGTACGAGTGCAACGAAATCGAGTATTATTGACATGCAGGGTTGTGTGCAAGGGACTGTCCAACAGGCATACCAGGTTGAATATCCACAAGAGCGTTGGGCAGAACAGGATCCCCACGTCTATTGGGATGCAATAACCACTACAGCCCGTCAAGTGCTTGCCCAAACCAAAATTAATCCCCGGGCAGTCACAGCATTCACAGTAGATGCGATGATGGCCTCAGTAATCCCAGTTGACGCTAAGGGGCGACCTCTACGTAAGACCATCCTTTGGATGGATGTACGAAGCGTAGATCATGTTACACCGCTAATGAACAAGTTCACTTTCCCAGACATGATGGCAAAGAACATTATCCCCGTGATGTCGGCTAAGGATCCTTTGGCGAAAATCGCCTGGGTGAAAAATGAAGAGCCCCACATTTTCAAAAAAACAAAGAAGTTTGTTGATGTCAAAGATTGGATTCTTTATCAAGCAGGTGTCGACGATTTCTACACAGATTGGAGTCATGCCTGTATCTGGAATTACTTTAGAATCGATAAACACGAACCCGAACCAGAAATTATTGAAGAAGGCCTCGGTCTCTCAATGGACTATCTTTCGACCATTGTGAAAACAACCGACATACTCGGTACCTTGTCTCCAGAGGCAGCGAAAAACCTCGGTCTCACACCTGAAACACAAGTGGTATGTGGCTGTGGAGATCTTGTTGCGGTTTCAGTGGGATCAGGTGCAATTACTCCTGGGAAACCCCATCTGTATATTGGATCTTCAGGTTGGATTTCTCAACACCAAGAAGAACCCCAATTCGATTTGTGTGGGGCTGGAACCATTGAGAGTGCTATTCCTGGACGTTTACTCCTCACTGGTCACATGGAAAGTGCAGGTTCGTGCTTGGCGTGGCTCGTGGAAAACGTTTGCACGGCAGAAAGTGAACAAGCCTCCACGGCTAATAAGGATGTATATGACCTCGTTACCGAACAGGCCAAAGAAGTCCCACCTGGTAGTCGGAACCTCCTCTATCTACCGTGGCCAATTGGTGAGCGCTGTCCATTTATCAATCCGTTCGTGCGAAGTGCTTTTTTGAATCTCAGCTTTGATCACAATCGACCCCATATGGTTCGTGCGGTGCTCGAAGGTGTTGCCTATAATACACGCTGGGTCAAAGAGGCACTGAGCAGTATGGGTCACGAGATTACACAACTGAATATCTGTGGTGGTGGCGCGAAAAGTGATTTATGGATGCAAATCTTTGCTGACATCCTTAATGTCCCATTACGACGCGTCACTACACTCCAGGACGCCGGTACTGTTGGCGTAGCTTTAGTTGCCGCTGTAGCCCTTGGAGAATACAGGTCTTTTGATGAATTGGAAAAAATCTTCACATATGACAAAGAGGTCAATCCTGACCCTGAAAGCGTAGCCACCTATGAAAAACTCTACAAAGCATTTCGAGATATCTTTGACCAGTTCAGTGGTGTTTGTTACCAATTGAATGCTTGAGGAAGCCATCTTTTTAGGCATCCACTCAACTTTTAACCTTGGGTCTCTCCTTGACTGCGCGGGGCAAGAATATGGCTGTTAAAGGCGAGGCATGGGACCTAACTCCATTGGTTCCCTCAACAAAAATTGACAAGCTCCAGGCGTTAATGGAACAGCACGTAAAGATTGCTGAAGATTTTGCTGCCAAATACAAGGGTAAAGTTCGTACCATGGATGCGAAAGCAGTTCGAACCTTCTTGGAAGAATATCAAGACAACGCCCTCAAACGTGAAGGCGTGTTCATGTTCGCCCGGTTATCATATGCTGCAAATTCACTTGATCCTGAGGCGAAGAAAGTAGCCGATATCGCACGTCGAATGAATATGAAAATCCGACAAGCTCAAGCCTTTATCGTAATTGAACTTACTCAACTGGTTGCATCGAAACCTGAACTCATTGAAGATCCA
>JAEOSA010000072.1 GCA_016840595.1 Candidatus Hermodarchaeota archaeon
GCATAGATTGCACCTTCCGCACATGCGGTTCCTCCATCAACAAAATGTACACCGGGTTTCATTCTTCTTCCACCTCAACCATGATTGCGGCATCTGGACATCGTTTTTCACACAGCCGACAGGCCACGCCCGCCTTTCCGCGAACGAGCATGCAACGCGTTTCGCCACCTTCTATGAGACAGGGACTATGACCACCCCAGGCGGTAGGCTCATCCTCTTCCAAGACCTTTGTTGGGCAAAAGAGGATGCAGATTCCACATCCCTTACAGAGTTCCCGGTTAACGGTAATCTTGACATGCCGTGTGATGTTAATATCCCCCTGAAATCAATTGGGAGCGAGCTCCCAGCGCTGGTGAATAGGTCGGACTACCTAAAGTTTTATGGAAAGACGACACGAACACCACCCTATGACAGCCACTTCCGGCAGGCGCCTCCCACGTTGGCTTACAGCAGTTTTTATGTTCATATTGACCTTTGCACTCACCGGGCTTACATACTTCATTGATATTTTTGGAGCTCTTTACTATTATATTATCATCCTTCTTGCCGTTGGACTCTGGCTTTATGTAGATAAGCAACCTCCTGAAGAAATCGGTGTTAAGTTTGACCGCCATTGGTGGTTACAACTCATTTTTGGTTCAGTAGCAGCCAGCCTGGTGATCGGGCTCGTTATTTGGTTTGAAGCCCTTCAGGGATGGATCAATCTTACCCCATACTTCCTGTTCGAATCACCTTTGTTCATCGTAGGGCTATTGGCAGTATATGTTATCAATCAAGGTGTTGTTGCTCTTTCTGAAGAATTAGTGAGTCGGGGATACATCCAACAGAATTTAGCTACACGATTGTCAATTCCATTAGCAGTTCTTAGTGCCAGCATCATGTTCGCTTCATTTCACATCTGGAGTATTTTGTTTTACGCAGTCCCACCCCTTAATGCAGGTATCATGTTCTTCAACCTCTTCCTTGGTGGAATCATGCTGGGTCTTGCTTTTGCCTGGACGCGAACCCTCTGGTTGCCTATGGGCCTTCATTATGGTTGGAATTTCATGTTATATCATATAGCCGGAGTTAGGGACGATGGACTCTTCCAAATGCTGAATGTTGGACCTGATATTTTAACGGGAGGTTCCGTTGGACCCGAAGCGGGCTTGATGGGTACTCTCGCCTTCTCATTTCTAATCGTTGTAATTTGGATCTGGTCAAGAGCTTCTAATGGACAACTTATGCGAACATTCGACCGAAAACACCTTCTCCTATTTCTCTTTGGATTCTTAGTTGTAGCAATTCCAGTCGTTATTAGTCTAGTTTCTTCGGGTTTTGGTTTAGCACTCTTTTTCTGGTTCATATTCTTGATTCTCTTTTTGCAGGTCTGGGAAAATCGTATTCTGTGTAGTCACTGTCCCTATTATGCATCCGAGAGTCGGATTCTGCGGTGCCATGGAAATTATGGATTGTTTAAGCTCTGGAAGTATAATCCAGGACCGATGAGCGGGTCAGAACAGATTCAGATGATTGTTGGTGTCAGTATTCTCATCGGCTTCCCCTTTCCGTTTCTGATCCTTGGACAACAGTGGCTCTACCTAATTCTTGCTTCTCTGGGAGCCATTGTATTTGGAACGATTCTATTTGGTTGGCTATGTCTCAGGTGTGTGAATTTTTCCTGTCCCTTTAATCGAGTCTCAAAGGATGTAGTTGATGCCTTTCTTAAGGAGAATCCGAAGATGCGAAAAGCCTGGGAGAACAAGGGCTATCGACTGTGTCCAAAGAAAGAGCCAGACTAGCCCTTCTGGAAACGGAATGCAAGTTGTGCTACTCGCTCGCCAACTAGCTGGCTATTTCGAACTGCAACTTCATCTTTGGGTGTACCCCGCCATGTGAAGCCTTCACTTTGTAGACCGGTCATTCCTGCCCAGGCCTCTGTGACTGGATTGCCCACACCACCTGCAACAATCATCCCTTGCGCTAGAGCATAGTTGACAATTGCCTCTGCAGTAGTTTCCTGACCTCCATGCCGAAGACCAGCAGCAACTATCACACCCACAATCTTGTCTCGTAATCGATGGTCCTGCATTTTGTAGGTTCGAGAACGATCGATTAGATTCTTTAACAACCCGGGAACGGTCCCGAAATAGGACGGACTAGCAAAGATGATGGCATCGGCATTTTCCATTTTCTCGAGGACCTTGGGCACATCATCTTTGACATCTTCTGGACAGGGTTTTTTTCGCACGCAATTATCACAGCCAGTACAGGGTAGAATTTCATGGTCAGCTAGACGAAGAAGTTCGCTTTTTATTGATCCAGTTCCTACTGCAGCTTCAAGGGCTTTCCCAAGAAGAAATTCAGAACTGGATTTTTCCAGTTTGGGAGAACCACAAATACCCAACACTTTGATTGTCATAGAATCACATCATTGTGCTAAAGGGTAATAACCTCTATGAATCCCCCCAATAGGTTTCCGGTGTGTGTTGAAAGAAGTTAACGAACTGGTTTTCGACGAAGGAGTTGCTCAATCCGCCGAAGATCACCAGGCGTGTTGACGTTTGTAAATGTTCGAAGTTTAGAATCAAATCGTTCAAGTGCTGAAGTCGAAAGAAAGATTACGCGACCAATATTCTCGATAAGGCATTGCATCCGAGGTTGCTGTTTCTCCAAACAAGAAGTGGCAACCTCTTGAGCCACAGATGTATTAAATATTGAATGGAGTGGCTCCACCCATCCATTAGGCCAGCGGGGAACTGCAGCATGGTGATTTTCAATCATTCCCCACATGATTTCGAAGTACATCGGATGAATTAGAGGGGAATCGCAAGGGAGTAACTGCGTGAAGGGATACTTCGCATGGCGAAAGGCTGATAATGCACCTACCAAGGGACAACGAAACTCAGATACAACATCAGTTATGATTTGTTCTTTGGGAATGTGTTTCAAAAAAGCATCACGATCTTGGTCAGAGTGCACGACGATGAAGATTTCACTTGCGTAGGCTTCGCTTGCATCGACGACGTGAAGGAAAAGAGGTTTTCCTGCAACGAGTGTGAGGGCTTTGGCTTGGCGAAATCGATTGCTTTTTCCTCCAGCTAAAATCGCGACACTCACAGGTTGCATACTATATCCACTTATTCACAGCGAATTTTGTATTAACGGCGCATGAACTTCTTCTCAAACTTAAAGTTACTGATAAGATGAAATCCCTTCAACATTCAATTGGTTTGAAGAGAATCACAGACGTATATTCATCTAATATTGGTATATTCACTCGACGAGAATATCAAAAAATGGCGGGGAAAAAGCAAGTGGTCTCCCCTCCTAATCCTGTTTAATATTCACAAATAGCCCTATAAACTGAAAAAAGAGGGACGTAGAGGATTGAAAAACGAATTTGATACCCTTAATAGCATTATTTTGAGCATAAAAATTCTAAGAGGATTAAAATCGTTAAAACCGGACACCGTAAGGCGTAAATCACGTTTTTATTTACTGGCATATAGAAAAAAGTACACTAAAATAGACCAACATGACATAAAAGTCGCTTAAGCACTCAATTCAATCCTTACGACCCAGAACCTCAATGCATTTTACGAGGTCTGATAATGGCGGTGGCAGCAAAGGAATCGTGGGAAACCATTGAAAAACGGATTCTCTCCCGTGTGAGCCCAACAGAACGGAATCACTTAATCGGTTTTCTTAGAAACGCTGTTCTTTTCATTAAACAAATTTGGGGAGAGCAACTCACGGAGGAAGAGAAGAGCTACCCAGCACACAAGCTACTATCACATTCCGAACATTTTGGAGGGAAAGAAGCGGCAGAGACACTGGCCTTTCGATTACACCTCATTGACAAATATCAACTTCAGAATGCTAATTACATTGAGCAGATTTTGACCCTTGATTATCCTGCGGCGCACGGAAAGCGGTTAACTGCAAGAAAAGCACTGATTCTCAGAGAGCTCTACGAATCTCCGACAATTCCAAAGTATAAACTCGCGAAAAAAATTGGTACATCTTTGCGTGTAATCACCAAAGAACTAGACGAATTACAGCATGAGTTCGCCTTTCAGATAATAACTACTACAGATCAACAGAAGTTTCGGTTAATCAGTCAGGGCATTCTATTTCGTGCCAAGTCTCCTAGTCATTCAGAACGACTTGAGAAGTTTCTTTACAATCAAAAGGGTTTCCACCGGACGTTTCAGCTGGATCGAGATATGCTTCGGGGTGGTATCTCATTCCGATATCCCGACCAGCCAAAGGCTCATCGCATGTTTGAAGAACGGGTCCGTTGGCTTCAAGATGAATTCTTTTTGGATTGTTATCTTTTCCGAATTACTGGTTTTCGGTATTCGCTTTCGTTTGCGAATTATGATCCAGAGATCAATGCATTTTCATTTGATCCAGAAATAGTATCTGAAGCCCCGTTTACGTATATCAAACAATATATCAGCACTTTACCTCAGCTTCAAGGTTGTGACTTCGGAGAACCTATCCGGTTTGATCGTGCAGATTTTCTCCTCAGTCATTCCTTATATTCCAGTGGTTATTTAGGGCAAACTGAATTCAAGCAAAGGCTTCTAAAACACCACGGTTTTGATTTTTCAAAGAAAACAATTTGGAAACGTGAACAACGATTACGTAAGAAGAACGTTGCGACCCCTCTAATTGACATGCAAATCCCAGGTTTTGATGAACATATTAGTTACTTTGTTTTTTGTTCACCGAAAGCGTGTAAGACCATTTGTGGAATTCCAACCTTTCTTCCCTACGTCATCTTCTTTACGACTGATTGCGGATGCATCTTACACATTCAACGTCCTGCCCACACTTCTGCTTTGACGGGTCAGCTTCTACATTCTATCAAAAAAGAACCTGGCGTTTCAGATGTAAAATTACTCCGATATCAATGGCGCATAGTATCAACGCGTCATGTGGATATTGTAGACCGATGGAACGAAGAAAAACAAAAATGGGAAATTCATGATGGAGATATTTGAAACACAGATGTGGTGATCATCAAGACAATGTGCCCATATGAGAAATCACTTGACGAAGAAAGGAAAACCCGAAAAAGCGAATTCAAAGATCTAGAGCAATTGATGAATCGGATTCTTAAACTAGCACAACCGAGGGATGAGAAAGAAGACCTTGAGTTATTTCTTAGAAATGTTCTGCTATTTATTAAACGAGTTGAGGGGTTTGAGCTTTCAGAAGACGAGAAAGAGTATCCTTCACATTCACAGTTCTCTCATAGCACATTGACTAAAGGGAGAGATACAGTCCTTGGATTGAAACATCGATTAGGGATTATTGACCGATTTAACATCACGAATGCCCATAGGATTATCCAAATTATCGCTTCTACAGCAGTATCAACACCAATAGAGAAACTATCTAGAAGACAAATACGAATTATCCTCGAACTCCATCAGGAACCTTTATTGCGTCAGCATGAACTAGCCCAGCGGTTATCTACAAGTTCAACTGTTATCAAACGAGAACTTGATAACCTTCGTCGCCATTTTTCATTTGCAGTAGTTCATAACGTCGATTTTCAGAAATTCAGACTACTTTTAGTTGAGATTGATTTTTACACAAAATCTCTTGCCGCATCTGAACGATTGGCACAGTTCTGTCGAAAAACGCCTCCGTTATTTTTGCGTCGGATTTGTTTTGATCATGACTTTCGGCTGGGTTACCTAACTTATCAGATACCTGATCAACCCCGAGGTCATCGTCTTTTGGAAGAGCGAATTAAGTGGTTAAAAGATGAGTTAGTCAAAGACGCTTCGAAATTCCCCATAAAGAGTATGCATATCGGGGTTTCATTTGATAGCTATGATCTATCTAGCGGCGCTTGGATGTTAGGAGCAGAGACTGTTGCAGAAACAATGTTGCAGTTCGCCTTACGTGAAACTCCAGACGCCGGACAACTTCGAGGTTACCGATATGGCGAGCCAATGCAATTTGATCAAGTTGATTATCTTCTTGCTCAAACTCCAATTATCTCAGGTGAGAGAAATCGCCTTGAAGTGTGTCGGAAGGTCCTTGAGCAGGGGGGCTATGAATTAGCTACAAAGACGATTTGGAAACGGGATCAAAAACTTCGTGAAGCAGGCGTATATTTTCCTACTGTTTGGTTGGATATCCCTGAATTAGAAGAACTGGTTCAGTTTAGTATTGAATGCACTCCAGAAGCCCGTGATCGAATCAGTCGAATTCCTTCAATACTTCCCTATACATACATGGTCACATCAGATGATGGACTCTTTTTCACGTTTCAACGACCAAGTCGATGTGCATCCATAACAGGACTATTAGCTCGGTTGATTAACCGTGAAGAAGGAGTATCCAAGGTTACTCTATTACGATACGAGCCATCTTTTAGTCCACAGATGTTCACACAAACGGCTTCCCGATGGGATAGCAGTCGCCAACGTTGGGTACTTCAAGAAGGCGACATTTAACTTCCTTTCGTATGATGCGAAGATTGGGCGATGACTTCAATAAACCGATTGACCAGTCGTTGTGCGATATTGATATCTGTTACTTGTTGAAGTCCTTGCCATCCACTACTACTATTGACTTCAGTCACGACTAGCCCCTGTGCTGTTTCAAGGATATCGACACCGGTATACTCTAACCCAATTGCTTCTGCACAGTGAACAGCTATATCAGCTAATGCTGGTGTTAGTTTACATGGTTTGGGTTCGGCACCATGACGGATTGTGGTTTTCCAATCTGACCCGATTCGGTACATTGCCGCAACTGCCTCTCCGCCAATCACGAATACTCGAATATCTTGATTTCCGTGTTCAAGAAACTCTTGAACGTACATAACATATCGACTTGCCTCCAGTGCACGAAAGACTCTCCGAGCAGTTTCGGGGTCTGAGACACGAGTCATCCCCACTCCACCTGATCCGAAAAGCGGCTTCACGACAGCATCTTTGTAGCGGCGAAATGCACGAAGGGCGTCGCGAGTGTATTGAGTGACAGTTGTTGGAGGTACGGGGATTCCGGCTAACTCAAGTAATCGTAAAGTGTAATATTTGTCAACAGCTTTTTCGATGGAATGAGGTCGATTCATGAAGGGAATTCCCAACTGTTCGAGACAGTGGAGGGTATCCATCCGTAAGATTACTTGTTCAAGTGACCCACCAGGGACAGCCCGGGTAAAGATGCCATCAAGGGTGGTCAGGTCTTCCTTTTTGTATTGGGCGTGAGGTTTTTTACTACCAACTCTGACGACGGTTTCAGTAACATCAAAAACGACGCACTCGATATTGCGACGTTGGATTTCATCCACAACGCGACTGGTCTCCCACCCCTCGGGTTCAGCAGAGGCCACACCCACACGCTTTATTGGTTTTGCCATCGCATCTCACCTTCGGAAGATATCGCGGTCAGCTTCTCGAACGAGTAATCGTGCTGATGCCCTTCCTTTTTCGTACCTATAGCCACGGATGATGATTACTGCATAACCTTCATCTGCTTCACCCATGAGTAATTCAGCAGCAGAGGCTAATTCATCCGCGACAGCCACTTTCGTTGATCTTAGCTCATACCCGAATAGATCTGTCAGACCAATGTAATTTTTCAATGGCAGTAAACCAGCAGTTCCAATTGCAACATTAATGGCTCCTTCACGAAATGGACGACCATGAGTATCAGAAATAATCACCGCAACATCGACGTCACATAGCTTAAGAATTGTTTGTCTAATTTTTTCGGCG
Source organism: Candidatus Hermodarchaeota archaeon (assembly GCA_016840595.1). The sequence goes on from JAEOSA010000072.1 coordinate 7,731, forward strand.
GAACCATCTGGATCTTCAGGTAAGAGTGTTACAGAATTTTCATTGGGCACATTTGAAGAATCGACACCCGCATTAGCACACACAAATCCATGGGGTGTCTCAACTATTAGATGACCTTGCTCAGCACGAACTACATGCCGTGAAGCTTGTAAAATCACTTCAACTAGTTCTGGCCGTTTATCAAGTTTTTGAGCAAGTTCCAGTGCCTTTTTCGAAGGTGTCACTGTCGTAAGATTTACTGTGCGTCCTTCGGCACGAGACACTATCGTTTGGGCAATAACAAGAATATCACCATTTAAGAGGTTGAATCCACTATCTTGGCTAGCCTGGCAGATTCGTGCCCCCACATCATCGCCCTCTTCAATAATATCAAGACCAGGTAAAGCATGAACAGAAAACGATGAAGAAGATTTGTTAGGCGATGACATTGTATAGGACCTTCGGCACTCCGTTCTTCCGGCTTAAGAGTGTGCCGACTCGGATTCCAAGGTTGATAGGAAAGTTATAAAGACGAGAATCACCGCAGCAGTCATATCACATGTAAGAATTTGGCTCACTGTTGTTATGGGTTGAAAAGAAATCCATGAGTGTGGAACGGATGAAACATAAAGTGTTGAAATACCACGTTCAAAAGGGTCAACTCGTTCGGGTCCCCGAAGGTTACTTCAATGAATTTGGGACAGGAGATGTGTATCTCATCGATACTGGACCCACTATCTATTTGTGGGTAGGTGAGAAATCCACACCTGATGAGAAGTTCATCGGAGCAATTACATCAGTGTGGAAAGACCAAGATCGGAAGGGTGCCGCTAAACTTGTTACAGTTGATGAAGGAGATGAACCTAAAGAGTTCCTGAAATTATTCAAGGACAAAATCAAGATTACGGAACAGGACACGGAGGGCATCCTCAAACGTGTCGCATTGAAGAACCGTGAATTCAAACTCTTTCGTGTCCACATTGAAAAGGATTTGAATTTATACTACGAGGTTGATCGTTCCAAGGACTCACTGGCAACAGACGATGTTTTCCT
>JAEOSA010000073.1 GCA_016840595.1 Candidatus Hermodarchaeota archaeon
TGCCATAGAAGATGCATACGTAATCTGAGATATAGTCGGCGACAGCCAAGTCATGTACAACGCTGATGACCATTTTTCCTTCCCGGGCAAGTGAACGAATTGCTCGGGCTGTCCTAACGCGTTGATAAACATCAAGATACGAGGTGGGCTCATCTATTAGATACACATCTACATCACGAGCCATTACAGCAGCGATTGCGACACGTTGGAGTTCACCGCCACTGAGGACCGAGACATCTCGTTGTAAAATACTTTGGAGTTCCAGTTGTTCGGTAAGGTCTGCAATTTTTCCACTATCACCTGTAGATTCAAGAAGCTGTTGAACAGACCCTTGATAGGCTTCAGGAATTGCTGTCACATTTTGAGGTTTGTAGGCAACCGTTAAATCCCCCTGAGAAGCTTGTTCGAAATAGGGCTGCAGTCCTGAGCCACGATAATGACGAATGATTTCCGACCAGTCAGGAGGATCATCAAAATTTCCAAGATTCGGTTGTAGCTGCGTGGCTAGAATTTTTAATGCCGTCGATTTACCCGTTCCATTTGCACCCACCAGACCGGTGACGGCACCTGGTGCTGGGATAGGAAGGCGGAAGAGTTTGAAGCTATTTGGTCCGTATCGGTGGGACGTGTCGGTATCCAATTCGTCTGCCAGGTTAATAATTCGGAGTGCTCCAAAGGGACATTTTCGCGTACAGATACCACAGCCGGTACATAGCAGTTCCACTACCCGAGGCGGACTATCTTTGACGCTTTTATCAAAGATAACCACTTCATCACCCATCCGTTGTGGTGGACAAAACCGTTGACATTCCCTGCTACATTTAGCAGGATTGCAGGCGCGTGGATCTAATACAGCGATTCGCAAGATTCAGCATACTCCAGGTTTTTCGACATCGATTCAGGTTTTTAGTCTTATGGGCAAGCTAGAGAATAAGGGAAAGCTAGTGTGAACGGAGCCATTCAGCCCGTTGACTCAGAAAGTGGAGAGCTTTGGCCGCTCGTTTGGGCGAAGGAAAGTTGGTAATCCCACGCTGAGCTAGAATTGGTAGCCCCTCTTCAACAATGTCACCAGCTAACCAGCAGGTGATAAGCGGTTTTTGAGGATTCGCCTTCTTCGCTTCACGAATAGCTTTTGAAATTGCCGAAATTGAGGAAAAGGTAGTGGGAACGTTTAACACGAGCACCATATCGATATCAGAATGCATGAGAAGAACTTCTGTAACTTGTTGGTAAATCTCAGGAGTTCCTTCTGGCCCAACATCAACCGGGTTTCCCATTGGACAAAACGAGGGCAAGAACGCTTTGAACGTCTTCACCAGATTTGTGGGAAAGGGACTAACATCAAGACCTACTTGAGCACATGCATCAACGGCGAGTACACCAGGTCCTCCAGCGTTTGTTATTATCCCGACTCGCTTCCCAGTTGGCAAAGGTTGGGTAACTAGCACCTGGCAGGCATCAATAAACTCATCAAGGCTTGTTGCTTGGAGAATTCCTGCTTGCCGAAATGCACCAGTATAGATTGCCTGTTCTCCTGCCATTGCTCCGGTATGCGTAAGGATTGCACGAGAGGCTTCTATTGTATCACCAGGTTTTAGCACAACGAGAGGTTTGTGTGGCGTAATGAGCTGTGCAATAGAAAGAAATTGACGGGCATTAGTAATGCCTTCTAGATAGCCACCGATAATTTGTGTGGGCTTATGAGATTGCAAATATTGAAGCAGATCCTCTGGCCCAATATCAGCTGCGTTTCCGTAACTAACAAATATGCTTATTCCTAATCCAGCCGCCCTTGCCAAAGCAAGAACCACCGCTGACATGGCGCCACTTTGAGTTATGAATGCCATATGTCCCCGTTGTAAGCGGTTTTCAAAACTTGCATAGATATGTTCCCAGGTGGAGGCATAGCCTGCACAGTTTGGACCCAACATCCGCATACCATGTTTTTGAACTAGTTTGAAGAGTTCGCCTTCCGCAGCATTATCACCAAGCTCACTAAACCCTGAACTCATCACAATCACCGATTTGACTCCTTTTCGACCACTAGCATCAACTGCATCTAACACACGTTCTTTGCGTAACACAATGATTGCTAGATCGATGTCTCCGGGTACAACATCAATCGATGGATACGCAGAAAGACCGAGAACGGTCTTCAACCGGGGATTGACTGGATAAATCGTTCCTGGAAATTTCCCCAATTGCAGGCTTCTCATCACCTGAAATCCAATTCGGTTCGATTTATCCGAGGCTCCAATGACCACAATGGACTTTGGTTGAAACAATGGATCCAAGGATGTGGATGTCATGTAGTACACCACAGTGGGAATGCAAAATCTACATTCAAGGGGTGAATCTAGTTACTGGATAGCAAAATCCCTTGGTGTTTAAAGACTTGCTGGAGTACGATTCAGATGTGTGACTAACATTCAAAATTTGAGTTCTAATTGAACTCTATGACCTTGGCGATTTCTCGTTGTCGTGATCGGAGAGTGACTTCAGTAATTCCGAGTTCAGTGGCAACGGCTTGTTGAGAGCGGGTTTCACCAAGTTGCTTAGCAGCAAGATAGATAGCAGCAGCAACGTAGCCTTTAGGATCTTTTCCAGATAATTGGAGTTTTTCTGAAGCTGCTCCGAGCATTTCCAATGCCCGTTGTTCAACGGGCGCGGATAACCCAAGTGCATTAGCAAATCGCGGGACAATTGCAGTCAGACTCATTCGCTTAGGTTTGAGATCAAGCGTTTTAACAAGAAGCACATAACACCGCTTTATCACGCGGTCTTCTTCACCTGAGGTCTTCAGGACACTATCCAAGGTTAAGGGAAATCCACAGGTCTTGGATGACGCAAAAACGCACGCAGCTACCATGGCTTTGATACTATGACCTCGTAAAAGGTCATGCTTGTAGGCCTTCCGGTAATAGATGGCTGCAGTCTCACGAATGTGACCAGGGATACTCAATTTCTCAGACAAGCGACGAATTTCCGTAAAGGCGATTGTAAAATTCCGTCGCCGCCAAGTTGAACGAGAGTTCCATCGCATAATACGTTCAAGACGGCCTGCTCGTTCCGGTGATATGCCATTTCCATTCATTCGAGTAGAAACCTTGGTTGACAATCCAAAATCGGGGAGCATCTGAGAAAGGGGAAGCCCATGAATACTCCTTTCAGCTTTTTCCTCAGGTGTAAAGGCACGAACTCCGGCTCGATGATCAATCATCGCCTCGGATAGAACCATCCCACAACCAGTACAGATGAGTTCACCACGCTTTGGATCATGTACAATATCATGTGAACTACAATCAGGGCAGCGTAAAACATCAGCATGTTTTACCGTAGTGGGACTATTTTTTGAATATTCTACAGTCAAGAAGCCTTTTACCTCAATAAGAGAAACAGGTTAGCGGCTTTTTATAGCTCCGCAATAATAGCACAAAAAACATCAACTTTAGTTTATAAAGTCCAGCGATTTTTGGTGATTTGGTGTTACCGCAACCCCGCTTCTTTTAACAGGCTATTCATGCTTTGGTCGCGTGGACCTAGAAAGTAGTTGTGGTGTTTAGCAATAATTACTGTCACTGTTTGAACGGGTTCATATCGACGTGTTGTGCGAGATATTGAATCGACTTCGTTAAGGTTTTCTCCCGTGAAAAGGCAAATTAGAACTGGTGAATCCACAGAAATGTATGTCTCCCATAGTGAGAGAGGGAATTTGTCATTTAGCCAAGTGATGAGGGCTTGGTGATCCACTTCTTTTTCATCCCATGTAATTCGCAGCAGAAAGGGAATACTTTCTGCTTCACCAAGCTCAAGGAGGACAGTGAAGTGAACGGCCTTCCCATCAACTAGCTCTTTGACAAGCCTTCGGACCCTTCTGGAAGTTAGTTTTGTTTGCTCAGCGATACTTGCTATAGATTTTCGCGGATCGTCAATCAGGGAAGCCAGAACAAGTAGATGGAGCTTTGATAAGGACATCGTGTATCCTTGGTGGCTCAGGATTTGATGGGTTTCAACGGTATTCACGCATTTGAAACTTCGAAGGAATGAGGTTACGTCCCAGAGCTCTTGTGAGTTTCGATATTCAGCGACAAGGGCATAGTGGCCACCAGTATAGGAGGCTGCGGCGATGATTTGTGGGTGTTTACCGAGTTGGTTTACAAATTCTTCTTCGTCTTGTGAACCATCCGTGAGGAGAAGGCCGAAAAGTAGTTCTGAACCGGTCATTGCCTGTGAAAATTGCACTCGATATTGGTGGATGATACCAGTGTCTTCCAGTTTTTTAACTCGTTTTTTTATGGCACTCGAGGAAATGCCATAGTTCAGGGCAAGATCTCGGTATGTGATGCGACAATTGTTAATCAGTTCGGTGAGAATACCCTTATCGATATTGTCCAATTTGAAGTTCGCCCTTTTCTGTTTGAGTCTTAGGAGTAAATCTAAGTGGAGGAGGTTTTAATTTTCTGCATTAGATAAAAAAACAAGTTATGTTGAAGGAATCCGACCAACCTTCCAAGCTGTTCTAGGTAGGAGATTTGTTGTATCCACTAAACAGTCTTGAACGGCTTCCAGCTTATCTATTGCATCTCGATATTCCTGATGAGATGCGATAAGAAGAATACAATCAGCTGCGAGGGCCTCATCAAGTGATGCGGAGGTAAACCCAAAATCGCGAATCTCTTTTTCTGAAAAATATGGATCATGAGCAAGAATCACTTTGGGATTGTATCCTTGAAGATGCCGAAGAATTTGGAGGCTAGCCGCAAACCGAGTTTCTTTCACATCAGCTCGGAAGGAAATACCAAGAAGGCTAATCCGGGAGTCTTTAATGTCTTTTCCGTGAGCCTTTAGGCACTGGATAGCTAATTTCACGGTGTGGATGGGCATACTATCATTCATGAACCGAGCTTGGCGTAAAAGGGCCGCATCCACTCCTAGCTCTTCAGCTTTGTTAATCAGAAACCAAGGGTAGACCGGAATGCAATGACCACCTACACCGGCACTGGGTCGGTGAATCATGCAATGTTCTTTTGTATCCTCATTTGCAGCGGCAATCACTTCCCACGTATCCACACCTAATGGTTCACAGAGCTTGGCTAAGAAGTTCGCATAACCTATATTCAAATCTCGAAATGTACCTTCAGCAACTTTTACCAATTCTGCTGCTATGAGAGAGGAAGTGCGTACGACTTTGCCAAAAATACTGTATACACCTGCAGCAGCTTCAGTGCTTGCTTGGTCTATGCCACCAACGACTTTCGGGTATTTGTAGAGGTTACGCATCACGCGACCAACCATTAGGCGCTCGGGACTATGTGCAAGTCCAAAGTCTTTGCCGGCTACAAGTTTGCTTTCCGTTTCTAAAAGCGGTTTGACTACACTCTCGGTTGCTCCCGGTGGCATCGTGGTGGAGGTAATCACGAGAGTCCCTTTTTTCAAGCCTTTTCCGGCTGCCCTTGTGGCATCTTGGATGATTGAATAGTCTTCTTGACCCTGATCATTTACGAGCAACGGAACTAGAATAATTATGACGTCTGCATCATTGGCTGCATCAGTCCCATCAATAGTTGCCCTAAGTTGACCTGACTCGATCATTTCCCGCAGCAAATCGGCAACTTGTGGCTCACCGACTAACGGAGATTTACCTTGGTTAATTTTGACAACAACCGATTGATTCTTTCTGACTCCGACAACCCTAGCACCTTCTTTGGCAAAGGCTACCGCCAACGGAAGCCCCATATTGCCAATCCCGACCACATCAATTGTTACATCTCCATTTCTAATAAGACGTGCTACCTCTTTAGCTGACTTCCCATAGACCTTAACCATGTCAGGCAACCTCGAGACCTTAGCAGCAGCAAGCCCCCACTTAAGCATTATTGTTAAGACGGAAACCGAATTCCAAAAAAAGAGAAATGAGAATCCAGGTTTGGTCATTGCATTCCGAGTTTATCCGTGAGAAAAGCAATAATCATGGGAATAATGAAATTCAGCCGACGAGTCCAGAAATGATTTGCCCCTTTAATCAGTCGGAGATACTTTTCCTTAACCTGCAATTGGGCGTAGATTCCTTCAGCTTCAACGTAGTGTACCGAATCGTCATCACGCCCATGGACAATGTAGACGGGACAATTCACGTACCGAATGCCCTCAGTTACAATTGCAGAATCAATTTCAGAGGATTTTATCGGAGCACTGATGGTTACCAAAGCTGCGGGATTAGCATCCATGGATGCAGCAAGCGCCATACTTCCACCAAAACTATATCCCAAGAGGGCAATTCGAGAACTATCTATATGCGAGTGATTACGGATGAATTCCATGGCAGCTATTGTGTCCTGCATTTCTCCTATCCCCTGCCCAAATTGGCCTTGACTTTTTCCCACACCGCGAAAATTAAAGCGGAGGGTATTCAGCCCTTTGGCGGCAGCTGCTTTGCTGATAGCTAGTATCCGGCTATCATCCATTGATCCACCATAGAGCGGATGAGGGTGGCAAAGAACTAGCCCAGGCTGTTTTTCCTTTTTAGCAAGAACGAGAATCCCTTCTAATGTCAGTTCACCACTCACAATACTGACTGATTGTTCACGACCGTTTCCAGTTTTTGAATCTGGCTGGGATAAGTCCAATCTGATCCACTGCTCCATGAAACGCAGGTTGTTATTGATTCGAGCTTATCACATCCTTTTAAACCTGCGTCCTACAAAACGCAGAGAACACCAATTCAACTAAACTTCACAAGACCCCTGAAACTGCATCAGATTCATAAAGAAACAAATTCTGTCACCCGTGAGGATAATTCTCATGACAAAATCTTCAAAACAATCGACACCGTTTCACACACAATTAGGAATGGAAATTATCGATAGTCATTCTCATTATCTCTCCGCTGCCACCTTTGAGTCATGGAGAGTAAGGACCGATGCAATTCAACATCGTATTCGCACTCGCACAGATATGACATCGGTCGATGTTCCCTCGCCTGATGAAGATTTTGTACAAAAATGGGTGACAGAACTGGATCAGAACGGCATATCTCGAATTGGAATGATGGTGGGTCCTGAATCTTGGAACGAGTTCGCGGATGCACTCAAACGGTTTCCTGACCGGTTTTATGGTTATGCCAATATCAACCCGCTTCTTCCGGATGCTAAAGAACAAGCGCGATATGTCATTCAGGAACTCGGTTTCCATGGTTTCAAGCTCTATCCAGTGCTTAACGGATTTCACACCTACGATGAAGAAGCATACCAAATCTACCAGATTGCCGATGAACTGAAAGTTCCTGTACTCCATCATTTTGGAATTTCAATTGGAGCAGGTGTAGACTTACGCTATGGTAATCCCCTTGACTTACAACCCGCAGCCCGAGATTTCCCCGACGTAAAATTTGGAATTGCCCATTTAGGTGCGGGGATGTTTCGAGAAACCCTCTTGCTATTCTACCAAACCGATAACATCTATGTTGACACATCCGGGTCCAATGTTTGGATGCGGTACATCCCATATCCCTCCGACCTGGAAGTCGTCATGAAACGCGCCCTTGAAGCGGGAGGTCCGAAACGTATTGTCTTTGGCACTGATAGTTCCATGTTTCCTCGTGGTTTCCGCTACGACATCTTGGAAAAGCAGCTAAGAATCTTCCAACGATTAAAAGTCAATTCTGAGGATTTAGACTACATTTTCTGCAAGAATATCCAAAGGATAATGAGAGACGATTAGCCACCCGTCTTCGAACTACTTCTCAGCTTCTGGAACCGTTGTTTCAGAAAGAGGTTGCTGGCGTTTGAGTGGGGTTTTCCCCTCGATACCATAGATTGCTTTCAAGTACAGCTGCCCTTCGCAGCGGGAGCAAGGACCTACTTCACGAAACACGTGATCTCCAGATTCAAAGGGCCCTTCTGTTTCCACCCCACACTTGTCACACACAATCAATCGACGGACTTCTACAAAGTCAAGTTTTTTGGGGGGACGAATTTCTCGATATATTAGCGAAATAAAAATCGCGAGACATACCACTGATAGAGCCCACAAAACAAGGTTGAAGGGATAATCAGAGAATGTTCCCCAGACAAAAAAAATCACGATGAGTGTAATAACAAGAGCCCACCAAAGCCGTTGTCGACCAGGTGTTATCGCAGGACTTGGTTGACTGTTTGATTGTTGAAAAGGATTTGACATGATTCTCTATCTGGTTCAGCTTTGCTTCTGGTTTTAAGCATAGTGGTTTGGTGAGCGATGTTGGTATAATCAAGTGAAGAGTTAGTCTTTGGGACGGCGCAACCGTTGAAGAAATGACATGGTGCTTTCAATTTCCCGTTCACGCGCCTCAATCAACGGCCATATACTCAAACCCATCCCCTCTCCAGAGATCTCTGAGAAAAGGTCAATAAACAGCCCAACTTGGTACGCGTACATGTTTGATACAGTTTGAGAGGGGCGACCGTGCTTGATATGGTACTCGACCATTGCATAGTCACTCCATCGACGATAGGTCTTACTTTGCCAAATAGTAGCAGCATCCAACGGGAAATGCATTAACGCATTTTTCTTTCCGATATTCGGGTAAAGAAAAGGTGCTTGGAAGGGATTACGAACATTCCATTCAATGTGAAGTAAATCTTGAGTCTTTAGCGGATGCAGCTTACAGTGCAACGGGGTTTTATCTCGACGAACCTCTGGAGTACACAACTCATAGGCGTGCCATCGTGTAGGAACATGCAAGCCTATG
>JAEOSA010000074.1 GCA_016840595.1 Candidatus Hermodarchaeota archaeon
CTACGAAGCCGATGTCAAAACCGACAGGACTGATGATGGCTACAATGTCAACAGTCCATCGGTCGATGAACTTGAGACCAATATTGTAGGCATCGCATAATGGTACGTCTATTACCTTGTAGGGTTCAAGGACCTTGTATCCTCGCGCCTTCTTGTAGTAGACGAGTGTCACTTGAAAGTCGATTGGAGTCAGTGCTGGAATGAGTTCTAAGGCTTCGCCATCAACTATGACGTTATCAACATACCAGCCTTCCTCAGAGGTGAACCAGTCAGTCATATAGCGGAAGCCGATAAGCACATCACCCTCATAGCCAGTGAGGTCAAACTCCATCGTCATCCAATCCATGTGACCTGTTAATCCAAAGCCTTGATCAATTATATCTGGATGTGTATCTGGATTCTCTAGTAAAACGTCGTATGTGTATAAGTTGGTAAGTGAGGTCCAAGTCTCTCCATTGTCAGTAGAAATCTGGACAAAACCAAAGTCCCAAAATGCTTCGATATCATACATGGTATCGAAGGACAAAGTAGCATCTGGACTAATAGTGGTTTCAGCGTACAAGAGTGCATTACCGAGGTTGTATGCGCCGGAATACCAGCCATCCTCAGTGAGTTGCCAGAGATAGACGCCATTATCACCGTTGAACATGAAGAGCTTGCCCTTTCGATCTTTGCTCAGGCGAACGAAGCGGATATAGTCAGAACCGTACATTCCGAGCGTAGAAAATCCTGTGTCATAGCCCTGAATTGTCAAGGTTGTTCCGAATTCTGTGCCATACATAAATGTCTTAGCTTTGACTTCATATTGCCGTGGCGGATCAGCTTCGGTTAGATCAATGGATGGATAACTGTATCTTGGGTTGATTTCATCGGAGTCGAGGAGGTTAGCAATTCGCCAGTCATGGAAGACCGAGTCGAATGTGTCAACGCCTCCAGAGAGATAGCTGAACCATGCATCGAGTCCAGATATTCCAGTCATTCCATACTGGACGAAGAGTCCAAGGAAGTTTCCTTCAAAACCAGGCCACCAGGATAGTGGGCCAAAGTGGTCTTGGATATACATAGCCCATAGGAACACGACTCCGTAGTCTGCTAGGATGTTGTAGGGACCTTGGTCACCCCAGAGAACTAGTGAATTGTCTGGTGTTGCCATGTACCAGTTTATGTCACCCCATGGGACACCATAACCACAGAGATATTCGGCATAGGTTGAACAAGCTTCGTTCAAGAATATAACCTGACCTGGGCTGTAGTCAGCATGGATAAGATGCTGCAATTCGTGGGCTGTTGTTCCTACAAACCCTGTTCCAGTAGCGGTTGGGTAGAGGTGAGTTTCCCAGAAGTCTGCATCGATGTTGAAGATGTTCCGATCGAAGTATTGTTCATAGAGGCCCCAGTAGAAGCCCGCAATGAAGGATGGAAAGGTTGGATCATAGTAGTATTCATCACCGATATTGGAGATCATAATAATGAATTTAGCTTCTGGACTATAGTAGTAATCACTGGGAAGTCCCAAGAGGTCATCGAGAACGGCATTACTGCCATTATGGTAGTCAGGAACACCATAGAACTCAGTTACAGTGGGATAGATGTTATCAACAAACTCAGTAACGTAGTAATCTAATTGTTCTACAGTGATTTCAACAGGATTGCGGGGTTCAGGATCAAATCCAGCATAATAGTTGAAATCCTCTTGCATCCAGATTTCCACAGTATCTGTATAATTTACAAGATAATACCAATCGAGCCATAATCCTGATGTGTCATCATACCAAAGCATGATCTTTGAGTCATAGATAGTGGGCCAGTACATGCCTCCACCATAGCCTACGGGATCTGCTTCAGCTTCGTTCATCTCAAGATGTAACTCAGGTGTGTAACTCGGATCACGAAGTTTTGGACCAATGTCCATTGCTTCAGGTTGAAACTCGGCTGTCGGTGCAGTTTGGACTGTAAACGCTGGAATACTGAAACTCACTGCAAGCACTGCTAGTAATACAACTGCTATTTTATTCAATTTCATGTTGTACCCTCGAATAACCGGACTCCTTGCCCGGTTGTCCGTTAGAGGCGTTGTTACGCTTGAAGATTGATAAAAAGCTTTGCAACTTTGGAGTCCATTAAAAAATGGTCTAGGCATTGGTGTGGAAGCGAATGCCACTTTTGTGTGCTTTTCTTGTAAAAAATACCATGCACTGTTGTCATATGTCTACCTTTAGTTGGATATTTGAGTCTTGAGTTTACGCGGTATTGCCTTGTCCATCTGGATTTTTTCGAGAGTGTGGAATTGCTTGAATCGTTCAAGTTCCTGTTTGATGTGTGGTATGACTTCTGGTTGTTGCTTTCGTGGGAGTGTTAATTCGATGTTTTGTATAATCAACGTGTTTGAGGTGTGGTCGGCTTTGGGATCGAGGCGTCCGATAATTTTGTGTTGCCATAAGATGGGGGTTACATAGTAGCCAAATTGGCGTTGGGCGGGTGGTGTGTAGGCTTCGAGTTTCACTTCAACGTCAAAGAGGCGTTGTACGCGGGCTCGGTTCCAGAGGACATTGTCAAAGGGATTGAGGAACCACACTCGATCGGATGTGCTTCGACGATCTTGGACTTTATGGATGAAAGGCAAATTTCGAGTAAGCACATAATATGGAGTTTTTGTTTTGGGAATTTCAACCTGGGTGACAAGGTCGTCTTGGATAAAGCTTTGTAACTTTTCTTCAAGCGTTTTTTTGCGATTGCCCTTGATGTCTAGGGCAAAATTGCCGAATGAGATATAGTTGGAGAGATCAGTAACGGTACTCACGACAAGGCAATCGAGGTTGCGTTCAAGAAAGTGCCGCCACACCTCGTCTGGGTCAACATGACGATCTAAGTATTGACTGGGAATGACGCGTTCAGGCAAGTCATAGACGCGCTGGAAGCCAATACGGTCCGCGATAGCAAGGCGACCGGTTTGCCAGAGTAAGTCGAGTGCGACCTTGGCTGGTTTCCAATCCCAAAATCCGCCCCGTTTTTTCTTGCTAGGATCGTCGAAGTCTTTGCTGCTGAGGGGACCTTCGTTTCGAATACGGTCTTCAACATCATCCATGAGGTCTTTGTGCTTGGCGTAGAGATTCTTTTCCCAAGTATTGCCATGGGTGGGGAATCGGTGCATGCGGTGCCGATAGTAGGGGTATTCCTCAATGGGAACGACGCAGCAGGCGTGAGCAAAGTGCTCAAACACCTTGCCTTCGCGGAGAGCAGTCCAAACTTGGTCGGGACGATATTGTTGGACACGGTTTCGTAGGGAAAGATGATGACTGCGGGCGACTACGGAGATAGTGTCGATTTGCACGGCTGCAATTTGGTGTACGGCTTCTGGGACGGTTTTCCAGGGTGGTTTGTCGTCTAGTCCTTGTCGGATGGTGAAGGCGGCTCGGATGAGGGGAATATCTAGTTGTTCCACGACACCACATCTACGATTCCTAGTGAAGCGAGTATAATTGCTAGCGTGTTAAAAATTGACCTCTTTGGGAGAACCTTGAGTGCTATGTTTCGCGAATGTGATTTAGTCTGGCTTTTTCATGGTGTATACAACGATGTCGATGGGCCCTTTGATGAGATGAAGGTCATCGATTTGAAAGTCTGTAAATGCGGCTAACAGTGTCTTCCAATAGTCGAGGGATTTGAACACGAATGCAAAGAAGAGTAACCTTGTGCTCATCTTCCGATTACGAATCCATTCGAGCATGACTAACCTACCACCGGGTTTTAACACGCGGTACGCTTCACTCAATGTTTGGATTTTCAGATTTTCTTCTTCAATTTCATGGAGCACGTTATCCATGGTGAGTATATCGAAGGTGGCATCTTCAAAGGGGATGTCCGTAAAATCTCCGTATTGAAATTTGACCTTGTTCTTAACGTCTTCAATGCGGGCATTGTCAGAAGGGCTTTGAGGGGCGTCTTCGCTTATCTGTTCAGTAATATCGATGGCAGTGACGTGTCCAGTAGTGAGGCGTTTGGCTAACTCGATGGCGACGCGTCCTGATCCATAGCCGACTACAAGGATGTGTTCGTCGCCATGAAGTGAATCACTGAAACCGGTAACCGTACTTCCCAGGAGTCCGATATAATCAGGTCTGACTACTTTGCGATATACAGCTACATAGGTGATTCCCAGCCAGATGCCGATGAGGGCTAGTGGAATGCCAATTATCCAGAGAATCCAATTCATTGGCGGTGAAAACCAAAAGGCCAGTATTGTTACAGTAAGACCAAGAATTCCCAGCATACCCGTTATCGCAAAGGGTCGATTCGTTCCGTGATCGTAGTGGGGTTCTTCCTGTTTAGACATGTGTTTCACTATTCCCGGTTTGATACTATCATCGATGATGATTCGGTAGCTTTGTGGGCGGAAAATCTATTATACACTGACCTAAAAACGTCATAGTAATAGAACCTTATCTAACTGACAAATTTGAGGTGCGTACTCCTTTTTGTCATCCAGGTTTTTTGTCTTTGGTGTATGAATTATGTCGAAAGAAGAAGTTTACAAGGTTCACCCGATTGGGTATGTGCGTCAGGGTAATGGTGAGGTCACCCTTGAGATGGTGAAATCCTTTGCACCTGGTTTGAAGCATCTGGATTTGTACAGTCATGTGATGGTGTTCTGGTGGGCGAATAAACATGATAACCAGAAATCCCGGACGATTATGCAAACAGAACTACCTTATGCTCCCGGCACCACGGCTGGTGTGTTTGCGTGTCGTGCAGAGTATCGTCCCAATCCTATTGCCATGACCGTGTGTAAAGTACTTGCAGTAGATGAAGGACAAGGGACGGTGAAGTTGGCAAAAATTGACGCCTTTGATGGGTCACCAGTGCTAGATTTGAAAGGATATATTCCGGTCTGTGATCGTGTTCAAAACGTTCGCGTGCCAAAGTGGTATGATGGGTGGCCAGAATGGATGCCGGACGAGGGACTCGGACTCGATTAAACGCTGATTTTCTCGGCTCGCTGATCAAGTTCCTTTCGGGCCCCTGTTAGGGCTTGACAGGTTCCTGTTTGAAGAATCTCTTCGATGACGTGTGTCATCTTGGGACTAATGGCGAGTTGTTTTTCGAGTAATCCTTGTTTGTGTAACTCAGCAAGATTTAGCACGCCTTTTTCAATTTGAATGGCTAATTCGTGATACGGTTTCCAGGATTGACGAGGTTTGCCGAGGGCTATAGAACGATAAAAGACCAAGTCCAAAAGGGTGTTGAGGACTTGGACATTTGCTTCGGGTTCAGTAGACATCATGTGGCGAATCGACCGATCTGAAATACCCACCTGTTGGCAAATTTTATGACCTTGAACCATCACGTTCACAGGTAACCTTTCAAAGATCGGATGTCCATAGGTGTGATTGTTGGCATAGATGTCCTGTAAGAGGTCATAGGCTTCGGGCATCTGGTGGTGAATGACATTGAAGAAATATTCTTTCTGCCGTCCCGGCTTCAGTGTCATTCCAGCGAACAGAATGTATTCGGCACCAGCTTTCTTGGCGTCCTTGGCTAGTCCCTGCATGTTCTCAACGGTATCCCCAATTCCAGGTATGGTCGGAACTGCTTGAACGCCACCAAAGAGGCCTGCTTTCCGAATCTGTTTTAGGGCTTCAAAGCGTTCCCAAGTCGCTGAAGATTTCGGTTCAAAAATCGCTTTAGTTTCCTCATCGTGTAATGTGATGCTGAAACAGACATTGGCAAATGCATGTTTGTGAATTTCCTTTAGCAGGTCCAAATCTCGCAGAACTAGATCTGACTTTGTCAACAAAAAGACCGGCATCCGAAAATCGAGAACTGTTTCAAGGACTTGTCGAGATATTTCGTATTGTTTCTCTGCAGGTTGGTAGGCATCAGAGACACCACCAGATATCCCAATTATGATCTTTCTTGGACTTTGATCGATTACTCGTGACGCGTCGTCTTTGTCAAAAAATTTGACTAGTGAGTTCGACTGCAGCTTGCTTTGTGAACGGAACTTCATCCGTTCTAATTCTCGGCGTAGAATCTTCGGGGCGTTTTCTTTAACGCGTATATGGGTGTAAAAATTGTCAATCCGGTAATATTGGCAATGGCCATCGCAGTAGACACATCCGTGTTCACAGCCCCGGTAAGCGTTCATGGAGCGGTTGCTGTGAAACCAGCTGTCACCATAGATGGGTTTGGATAACAATGTCTTCGCTTGAATGATCTCGTATCGCATCACAAACTCACGTCAAGTAGCATGTATTGCTTTTAGTGAGGGAACATTAACCTTACGTTCTTACTTCACTTTTCATGATTCAGCGACTACCTAATATCTAATAAGGAGTTAATTCGTGTGTAGCCATGACGAGTAGTCTTGTGGAGGAAACATGGTGAAAATCCTTTTCGACGTTATTACACCGAAACAGGCACGAATGGGAGTGGCCACGTGGAAGCGATTTTCAAAAGACCATGACATCCATATCACCTCACGGGAATACGCCGAGACCAATGATGTATTGACCCATTACCAGGTGCCTTTCACCAGTTCTGGCGAATATTTCAGTGACACACATAAGAAGTTCGTGTCACGGATTGAACGACTGCACTTCTTAGTCGACAATTTCTCAGACGTTGATGCCATAATTACTCAGGCAGCGATTGAAACCGTCCATATGGGAGTGGGATTAGGGAAACCGGTTGTTGTCCTCACGGATGCAACGAAACGGAAATATTTGAACCGCCAGATTATTCCGAGTGCCACGTACCATCTTCGAGAAGAACTGACCAAAGGTATCTGGGAATATGAACCCGAGATTCCCGTCTATATGGATGCATGCCAGGAACATTTCTACACTCAGAACATAAAAAGAAAGAATCCCAACCTGGTCGTTCTCCGGGAATTTGAGCATCATGCTTCATACGCTGAAGGAGTGACACCAATTGACATCCGAAAACAAATCAAAAGTTTCTGCAAAGATCATGGTTATGAGCTTCTTGAGCTAGCCCGGTACAAGTCTCACCGATTCGTTCCCCCTGAAGACATCTTCTCAAAAGCTGTGCTTGTCGTAACCGGTGGATCATCCATGGCTATCGAAGCCGTTCTCACCCAAATCCCAGCCGTAAGTTTTTATCCGAACTATTTTCCCAAGTTCGAGTATCTCATCGAACGAAAATATCCAATTAAAAGAATCCGTGATCCCAAATCACTCCAACCTCAATTAGAACAACTAATGCAACTCCCTCCGACCACACACCACTTCAAGGATGATCCCCTTGATAAAATGGCATGGATTCTGAAAGACATAGAAAAACAACTCTGAGGGACTGATCAGTCCATTCGGTCAATTCACGAGTGTGTCTTTCTATGTATTGTACATGCCATCGATTTGTTCGATGATGTGGTAGAGAAATTCACCGAAACTGCTACTGTTGCGGATTCGTTTTTTGAGGTAGTCTTGCATCAAGTTCTTGTCTATTCCAACTTTTGAATTGGTGAGGACAACAATTTCGGTTAACAGGTCCAAGAGGACACGTTGCTCACTGCGTGTTAGAAAGGGGCCTAACTTGTCGATGACGTAGAAGGCATCGGTGTAATCCACGGGTCCCACCCGCGACAATTCGGTTAACGCTAACAGTGTGTGTCCTGCGATGTAGTCCTTCCCGATTTCGAGAAGGCGATCACCTATTTTTTCACTGGGTGTCAGGGATTTCTTTACTTTAGTTGCCGACATGGCTCATTACTCCCGTCTCTCCACAACATACAACCGATAGCCGTGTTCGCCTGGTTCAGTTACTTCCCTTCGATGAATGTGCACTCGTTCGAGAATTCGAGCAAGGTGATTCCAAAACTCTTGGTAAAATTGGTCTGCGAAATCCTGGGGGGCTTCGCTGAATGCTTCGCCAAACACATCATTTCGGATTATAATCACGAATTGTCCTTCGAGTTGTTCTAACGAAGCATAGAATCCAAAGCTATCTAGAGCGTGTACAACTCGTCTGAGCCGATCCTCGAGTTTACCACTGGGTTTTTCCGGAAGAATCTGTTCCCATAGACTTGTAACCAGCTGTCGTATAAGGGAGGTCGATGTTTTCACGCCAAGTGATCTGGCTGCTGCCTGCAACAGAAGAGAAAAGACACGCGCTGATTGTTGAGGAAAAAGAGTTCGTGCAGAATCGGTCAGGAAGTAGGTGCGTTTCGGGCGACCACGTTTTGCATGTTCGTGGCGAGATGATATTAGTCCAGCGACTTCTAAGACATCGAGATGGCTCCGTACAGCACTGATATGAATGCCAAGTTGTCTTGCTAGCGTCACAGCATTAGCATCAGAAACTAGTAGAAATTCTAAGAGTGTTCTACGAGTTCCGCTAATAACGGGTGCAAGTTTGCTCTCTGATGTCACAGCGCTGAACCTTGCGGTTTCTGGTTCGAATCTTGTATTTAAATCATTATATACTAAATTTAGTGTCTATAATATATTGTTAAAACTGATTTCAAATCAAAATACGTGAAACCTTTCGTAATGAATGAGGAACTTCTACGCGCGAATTGATATTTCTAAAGAGTTGGTTTACTCGTAGCGTAGAGCTTTGACAGGGTCGAGTTTCGCTGCTTTCCGTGCTGGATACAATGCAAAGATGACACTAATGAGGATTGCAAACCCGATCGCAATGAATATGGTTTCTATTGGAAGCACGGGTGTCAGTGTGAAAGAACTACTGCCACTAAAACCTC
>JAEOSA010000075.1 GCA_016840595.1 Candidatus Hermodarchaeota archaeon
TCCATGATGATAAAGAGGATGGCAAACATGGAGAAGTAGAGTGAAGCAAAGGTGAATACTGAATAGAGGAAGAAGTTTTGCACTCCCTGAAAGAAGAACATGAGAATCATGTGTCCAAACAGAAGTGTTGCTAGGAAAATGAGGGGCGACAAAAGGATTGTGATAAATAACCTATCAGGTCGGAGTTTGGTGAATCGAAAGAAGAGGTTCAAAACGAATACGATTCCAAGACCGGCTCCTGCATAGAGGAGAACCATAAACACGTTGAGAGGGAAAGGATAAGCAAGACCAAGGGAGATGTATCGTAGGTCGGTGGTGGAAATTAGTACAAATGCTAGAAATCCACTATATGCGGCTGCAACAGCAACCTGTATGATGATAGTCATGTATCGTCGGAGAGGAGTATCAACACTCACACCTTGCACCTCAGAGAAAAAAAAGGAAGGTTGTAGGGCCGAAGCCCTACATTTATTCTAACCTACTTTCGGATTCGGAAGAAGTAGACGCCAGCAATGATGATGATGACGACTACAACGACACCAATTCCAATGATTAGGAATGGGTTGGTTGGCACTACACATGCAGGTCGATCAGGGTGCTCAATACCAAAGTGCCAGTCAGCGTGGCGTTCAAGGACAACGTATTGACCAGGAACGTGAGCGCTGAACCAGTATGGGCCAGTGCCCGCACATTGAGCTACGGTTGGCACAAAGGTCGTAACGTTTGTTGGTACGGACCAGATGTGTTCAGGAAAGACAGTAAAGCCAGTGGCTCGTGTCCATTCAAAGTAACCAGTCTTGTTAGTGTAGATTTCGACTGTGTAGTCATCAGGTGTTTCAACCTTGTACACGTTCTCATAGTTCTCAGCGTTGTATGGGTCCTGAGGACAGAGAACTTCAAGGGTGAACTCTACGTCTTCAGATGTAAAGTCTTCACCGTCGTGCCAGGTGGCGTTCTCATACAAGGAGAAGGTGTACTTCTCACCGTCTTGAATGTCACCGCCAGCAACGGTTGCTTCAGTTGTCCATTCGTAGGCTAATGATGGCTCATACAGCCAGCCAAATGGTGAAAGAGCTGTTAGCCCTTCGTAGACGAGCTGGAACACAGTTGTTGTGTAACCAGAGTTGCTCATCAGCCAGTTGGTTGTATCGAGTCCTTCGTTGAGGCTCATGATATACTCGGTTGGATAGCAGCCGAATGGTCCACCAGCTGCATCAGTCAAGTGGAGTTGAACGAGGGTGTAGCCGTTACCAACACGGTTGCGGCCTTGCATGTTGACATAGCCTTCCCAGATGTCAGTCCGGTAGGCGTGGGTGTAGACGTCGTTGTAGCAGACGATCATGATCTGTTCATACCAGAGTATTTTCTGGCATTCCCAGGCCCAATCGTTTGCTTCCTCTAGGGTTGAGGAGTTCATCAAGTTTTCAGCGGCAAGATCGTAGGTGGCGTTATACCAACCTCCAAAGTACCATTCGTTGTTACCAGTGGAACTGTGGAAGAGGTCGTAGAGCAGGTCAGCTGAGACCATGTTGGTGAAGGTGAAACAACCTAGGTAGTAATCACCAGCACTAATCATGTCTAACATTTCGTAGAAGTCTTGGGGAGAAACGACAGCTCGAATACCACACAGGAGAAGCCCTTCTACGGCAAGCTCAACGGCATTACCGGAGGGGGCGTGACCTGCTGTGTGATATAGGTCAACTTCAAAGTCAGCGCTGTCAATATCGCCAGCTGTCCAAGTTCCACTGTCGTCAGCATCGAAGTCACGCCAGCCGTCACCGTTTACGTCACGGAACAGACCAGCATCCAAAGTGTCGTTAGCTGTGGAGATGTCTTGTGAATAGTAGGTATTGGTCAACTCATCTTCATAGGTCCAGTTACCAAGAGCGATGGGGATTGCACAGTCCTGCAAAAAGGCTAGGCCGCCCGTTGAAGCTTGGACGACTGCAGCTTTATCCATGGCAAAGGAAATTGCCCGGCGGAACGCAGTGTGGTTGGTCGGGAATCGACCACCGTTCAAACAGAACATCCGGTACATGTCACCAGGTTCAGTGGTGACTTCCACACCGGCTGTCGCTTCGAGTTCGGCGATGTTATCGGCAGGTACTCGCTCGTCCCATGCGTAGATGATGTTCGCTTGTAAGGCTTGTAATCCGAGCTGTTCATCCTCAGGCGGATAGACGACAAAGGTCACTTTGTCAATGTAACCACCATGCGGATCATATCCGTCAGCATAGACAAGTGCTCGGACAGATGCAGTTTGAATAGGGCTTACGTACGCAAAAGAAAGGAAGAGACCCACTAGTGCAATAGCAGACACTAAAGTTAGTTTTTTCATATTACTCAATTTATTATTCATTCCTTCCGTTATCTACCCTAGCAGCTGCCATTTAGCATAACTGCTAAGGGTCAGGCAAAGTGGTACAAAGGAATATAAATACACTCTGGTTGGGGCGAAACAGTCAGCAATGCCAGCCTTTTTTGCCTAATTGTAGTCGTTTCTTCCTTGTTGTGAGATGAAAACTTCTGGTATTCCACACTCAATGGAACTCAACACTAGCTAATATGAAGTGCACAGAGGATAGAAAATGTAATTCACTAAGTCTAGGGATTTTCGTCCGAATCTTCAGAAGGGGGAGGGTCTCGTTCTGCTTTATCAAGTTCTTCACTGAGTGGTGGCGGGATAGGTCGTGACTTTTTCAGCGAACGTACACTGACGTAAAAACTAATGACTAAGACGAGGAGTATCCCAGACACCATGACGCCCACGAGAACAAGGGCGCCGCCCAGTATCCCCAAAAACGGATTTAAAACCCAGAAAAAGTATACGAGTAATAATCCACTGATAATCATGATGATGGGAACAAGGAGCACCCATCGACGATAAACGATTTCGATTTTTCGCTCTTCAGTCATTTGTACTTCACCGGGTTATTCAAAGGATTTAGAAATATCAGATTGGTGGGTTGCCTAAAGGTCTTTAGTATACGGGTCAAAAGCGAATGTACTGAAGATGAGTCCCGCAAGGAGTCCAAGGACATACACCATAACGAGAGGAAAGAGGAGCGGAAGGGAAAGGGCAAATTGGGAGATGACGAAAAAGACTACTCCTGATGTGATAATGCCTAAGTACGCTGGAAGGGAGCGGAGAATAACTAAGATGATGATAGAAAGGGTCAATGAGATGAACATAGCGATAAGAGCATCCTTAAACTCGTGACTAAGGATTCCAATAAAGAAGGCAGAAAAGAAGAGGATGAAGATAGAAAAGGTTGCTAAAAGCGGGAAGACCTCAGTGTAGGTAGCATGGAGAATTGCCGTGCTAATAATAGTCGATCCAAATGTGACATAGAGAAAATTCATCAGGCGTTTCTTTTCCAACTTCAATCTTCCAACCAGCCTCGAATTCAAAATGACACCTTCTCAATATTGTTCATTCTATCCATATCTGACGCGGGGATCTAAAACTCCGTATAGGAGGTCAGCGAGGATGTTAGCAATAATTACCGTTAATGCAATCATCCAAAAAATGGCTTGCGCAACAGGCCAATCATTGGAAATGAGTGACCGGTATAAGAGCCTCCCTATCCCGTGCCAAGCAAAGACAGTTTCAGTAAGTACGGCTCCACTTATAATGAATGCAAAGTTGATAGCGACAATGGATATCAGAGGTAGGAAAGCGTTACGAACTCCGTGCTTGTAGAGGACAGTACGTTCTTCCAATCCTTTAGCCCGTGCTGTAAGGATATAGTCTTCAGTGAGTACATCAACGAGAGTATTTCTCATTAATAGCATGTAACCTCCGAAGAAACCTAGGGTTAATACCATTGTGGGGAGGAACAAGTGCCATGCAACATCTAATGCATAAGAGATGGGATCATTGGGAACAGTTCCTGGAGCACTTACCGTGTGACCCAATGGGAAGAGACTGAGGCCCCATAGCATCTGAGGAAGAATAGCAAATACCAAAAGGAAGATCATACCCATCCAGAAAACTGGCAAGCTATACAGAGTAAGACTAACTGTAATCAGGCTGGTGTCCAACACGCCACCGTGTCGGCTGGCAGCAATAATCCCGGTTACTATGCCAAGTAGGACAGCAAAAATCATGGACGTACCCATTAACAGGAGCGTATTTGGTAGGCGTTCCATGATTTCCATGACGACGGGTCGAAAGGTTACGAAGCTCTGACCGAAGTTACCTGTTAACATGTTCTGCATGTATGAGAGGAAATGGAGCCACCAATCATACCATGTTGCATTCTCTGGCGGAAGTTGATACAGCTGTCGGATCCTTGCAATATCGTCAACATCCATTTGAGGAGTAATGTAGAGGCTTGCAGGATCCATTCCTAAGACGAAAACGGGAAGACGAAAGATGAAGAAATTAAAAATCAGGACTGCAAGGAAGAGGATAATTGCAATTATAATTCGCTTTACCAGATATTGGCGTAAACCCATCGCTGTCACATCGCTTATGAATCCTAAACGACTGAATGATTGAAAGGTGAGGCTTAATAAAATTATCTAATGGGGAGTAAATGTTTAATTGTTCAATGGTTTAGAACATCAAGCTATTGAATTCAGGCGTGTTTCTGTCATGGGTCAACAAATGGGATTTCGAGCGCTGATGGCGACGAAGCCCACTTTGAAATGGTTTATTATCATTGGGGTTGTCATTACAATCATTGGTGTTATTCTCTCGTTTTTTGTGGTTGGGGGCTTGGTCTTATTTTGGGTTGGGTTACTTCTAACAGCATTTTCCGTTATTGCTCTCTTATATCTGTGGTTGACTGAGCGGTTACTTGCTCAACCCCAAAGACATCCTGTTCCGAGGCGTTAGCTGAGAAAAATTCTCAGATGGAAATTAGAACGACGCCCTCGTAAGATAGTGGGCGACTCACTTGATTTCGTCCAAGAAAACCTGAGCTCAGGTAGGGTTGAAGGAATTCAAACCACATCCACGTGCCACTTGCCTCAGCAGCTTGAAACAATGCTTGGTCTTCTTCAACAAGATCATGGGACCAACCTGTTTCATCAAAACTCCCAGGAGGAATCCAATGGTGATGGTATTTTTCACCCCTGCCATATTCGATTGGTTGACCATTGAGCACCGTATAGGTGTCAGACCATAAGTATTCCAATTCTAGTGTGAGGGAGGGATTGAAGATGCGGATATCTACTTGGACCCGCGTGTATTCGCCGCTCGTTTCGTTGTAATAGACGCGGATTTCAGTGATATCTACGGTGAAGCCAAAGGCACGATATGTGTCAACGGCGTAAAATGTGGATACTCCCAATAGCACGGTTGAACTTAGGATAATCGCTAGAAAAATCGTAGTGCTAACTTTTCGAATCAGGATAAATCCACCCTCGAGATTCTGTGTGATTGCGAAGTTGCTAGTATATTTTAATCCATTGGTGTTGGCAACTTTTGTTTTCCTGCTCGTACCGTCAAGTTAATATAACTTTTAAGGGAATTGCCCCCAGTAGTGCCCAAAAAATAGAAACTTTTAGGAACTTCCGGGTGGTCTAGATATGAGTGAACGATCATATAAGCATCGACTAAGCTGGCTTGAACGGGCAAGCGGTGTTTGGAAACGTTACAGAGAAGTTAAACAGGGTATTTTTGGCATTACGCTAGTAGTCATTTTCATTGGCATGGCCCTATTTGCACCGATCTTGTTTCCCCAATATCCTGAAGGATTTCAAAATCGTATTGGACCAAACTTCGCAGCACCTCAATGGCTGTCTTGGACATACCCAAGCGATTTGACAAATCATATTAATGCACCGACAATGAATTTTATTCCAGATCCCTTTTTTGAAACCGATGATGCATGGGTTATTGATAATTCAAGCGCAATTTCTTCGTGGGAGTGGGGTGGACCGTCACAAACCATATATCAGGACGAACCAAGCCCGGGGCGTTCACTAGTTCTTATAGTGTCAGATACCAATGCCAGCGAGACCTATAGGGATGAGCAAATCACGGCCACAACCTATTTTGAATGGGACTACAGCACACCTGCACTAGCCTATGTGTATTGGACTATTGAATTTGAAATTACAGGCAATCTTACTACACAATCGATTGACCCTTACTTCGAGCTCCTCAATCCCAACCTTTACAATGGCACCAGCCCCCCTGCACCTGTGTGGTATCAATATCCTGTATACCCTCCCTATCCAACCGAGTGGCAACTATACCGAGGATTTATCGT
Organism: Candidatus Hermodarchaeota archaeon; assembly: GCA_016840595.1. Next base: position 6,225 of record JAEOSA010000075.1, read on the forward strand.
GTCACCAGTTATGACTCGTGCCTTTAAACCTGGTCAAACCATTGGATGGCAAATTACCTTGAATATCTCTGAGACTAACCCAACACGTATGGGCGAAATCAGGTGGTCTGTGAGTGATGTACAATTGACGCCCTACGGTAACTTCTGGGGTATCTTGGGAACCGGTGATGAAGGATTAGATGCCATGGCTCAACTGTTCTGGGGTGCTCAAATCTCTCTGTTTATTGGATTTGTAGCTACTTTCCTCGGAGTGGCAGTTGGGCTTCTTCTTGGACTTTCCTCTGGATACTTTGGTGGTGCTGTGGATGAAGTTATCATGCGTGTAGTGGACTTCTTTATCATCATGCCTGGACTTCCTATCATGATGATATTGGCAGCACTAATGGGGAGTAGTCTAGGAATCGTGGTCTTTGTCCTTGCGCTGTTCGCGTGGCCTGCTCCAGCTAGGGTAATTAGGTCACAAGTTCTTGTTGAGAAGGAAAAGGCCTATGTGGAAGCTGCAAAGGCTGCAGGAGCTGGGGATGTCTACTTGATATTTCGACATGTCTTTCCCAACGTTCTTACGCTAGTGTTTGTTCAATTGGCTACTGGTGTTTCAGGTGCAATTCTTTCTGAAGCTGGGCTTGCTTTCCTAGGCTTAACGCCACCCCACTTAGTCTCTTGGGGTCGAATGCTTCAGTCTGCCTATCTAAATGGAGCAATGGGACAGGTTCCGCCTGCCTGGTGGTTCTTTTTGCCTCCAGGATTGTGTATTGGATTGATTTCCATGGGATTTGTCTTCGTGGGATATGCTGTGGATAAAGCATTAAATCCACGATTAAGGAGATTGTAGGAGAAAACGAGAATGTCATTGAAAGTTGAGGATCTTAAAGTCTACTACTGTATGCGACGTGGTGATTGCCGCGCAGTCGAAGATGTAACCTTCGAAATTGCGAAAGGAGATGCTGTCGGACTCGTCGGTGAATCTGGCTGCGGAAAAAGTACCGTAGCCTTTGCCATCCTGCGCATGTTACCGTCGCCCGGTGAAATCATGGGCGGCCATATCTATTTCGAAGGTCAAGATATTGCTGCCATGGATGATGATGCGATTCGTGAATTTCGTTGGACTCAAATCGCTATGGTCTTCCAAGGCGCGATGAATGCTCTCAATCCTATTCTCCGCGTAAGCGACCAAATCACTGAAGCCATGCTCAAACATAACAGAGAATTATCCAAGGATGAAGCTGTTGAAAAAACTCGAGAACTCTTCAAACTCGTAGGTATGGATCCCGACCGAATTAATCACTATCCTTTCGAATTTAGTGGTGGAATGAAACAACGTGCCATGATTGTGATGGCTCTGGCGTGTGATCCCAAATTCCTCATTGCTGACGAACCTACTACTGCGCTTGATGTTACTGTTCAGGCACAAATTATGCAACTATTACGCCGACTTTCTGACGAATTAGGCATCACCCTCATGCTCATCACGCACGACCTCTCAGTCGTGGCAGAAACCTGTCGTAACGTAATCATCATGTACGCTGGAAAAATCGTGGAAACTGGCGCAGTAGTTGAAATCTTCCAAAAACCCTGGCACCCCTACGCACAAGGACTCATCGCATCAATTCCCTCAATCGAACGATCCCATGATCAAACCCTAGCGTCAATCCCAGGGTCTCCACCCAACCTCTTAGACCCACCACAAGGGTGTCGTTTCCATCCTCGGTGTAAATTTGCCCAAAACCTGTGTAAAAAGGAAGATCCGGTCTTACTCGAGGTGAGTCCTGGTCACAAAGCAGCTTGTCATCTAGCAACTGGAAAAATCAAGGATAGTATCTGGCGTCCTGGAAAGGAGGTTGCAATACTATGAGTAAAGGACAAAAGCCCATCGTTTCCTGTCGTGGTCTCAGGAAATGGTTCCCCGTGAGCGCGGGTTTCTTCTCCCAACTGATGGGCGGCGAAGTCTGGCTCAAAGCCGTCGACGGAGTCGACTTAGACATCTACCCTGAAGAGCTCTATTGTCTAGCCGGTGAATCTGGGTGTGGAAAAACTACTACTGGTAAATTACTCATTGGGCTCCTCGAACCTACCGATGGAATAGTAGAATTTGAAGGTCATGATCTCAACGAAATTAGTCGGGGAGGACTTCGAACTTTACGGGCCCGAATGCAAACTATCTTTCAGGATCCCTATTCCTCGCTAAATCCTCGATTAAGCCTCTATGACACGGTTTCAGAACCCCTGCGATTGAACAAAATTGCTACCTCCGGTGAAGACGAAGAAGCCCGTGTCATCAGAGCACTGGAAGCTGTACAATTGGTTCCACCCGAAGAATTTACATTCCGCTACCCTCACGAGCTTAGTGGTGGACAACGTCAGCGTGTTGCTATTGCCCGTGCAATCGTTGTGAATCCCGCATTCATTGTCGCTGATGAACCTGTGTCCATGCTCGACGTATCAATTCGGTCAGAAATCCTTAACCTATTGGAAAACATTCGCCGGGAATTCCA
>JAEOSA010000296.1 GCA_016840595.1 Candidatus Hermodarchaeota archaeon
ACTCCGGGAATTACGAATTCCTTTTCTAAATCGAGAATGGCTTTAGCTGAATAGGCTTTCCGAAGATCTTCTGGAACGAGTTTTTTATCCATAATTAACAACACCTACGAATGGTATTATGAATATACAAGTGCCTAAAGGCTTTATCTGGAAAGGACTCCTTTTAGAAATGAATGGAGGTTGAAGTTCCCATGACTGAAAATCCCTTAGCGATAGATTTTGCCGGCATTCCTTTTGCCAATCCCTTTATGCTCTCGTCTGCACCCCCAACACTCGATGCTAAACGCGTCATTCGTGCTGCTAAGCTTGGGTGGGGAGGCGCTGTTCTCAAAACTGTAACGGAGGAACCCACTGTCGATCCACGCACACGCTTGGGTGCAATACGTGTACATGGAAAGCCGATCGGGATGAATAACATTGAACTCCTCTCGCGTCACCCCCTTAAAACTTGGACCGATTCTTGGATACCTGAAATCAGGGAAAAGGCCCCCAAGGACTTCGTTATTGTTGCTAGCATCATGTCAGGTCCTGAACCCGAAGGCTGGACAGCAATAGCAGAAACCTTGTCACGAACAGGCGTGAATGCATTGGAACTCAATGTCTCTTGCCCTCATGGTTCACCGGAAAAACATATGGGTGCTTTCATTGGACAAAATCCTAATCTGGTTCAAAAAGTCACGAAGGCAGCCAAAAAAGGTACAGACCTTCCACTCTTTGTAAAATTAACACCAAATGTTACCGACATTGTGCCTATCGCCAAGGCGGCAATTCAAGGTGGAGCGAATGCTCTGTCAGCGATAAATACGGTTGAATCGCTCATTGGAATTGACATTGAAACGGCTACTCCTATACCCTTTGCCTATAATTCAGAGATTTCGAATCCCCAAAGCACCTATGGGGGCTTCTGTGGACCTGCCGTTCGCCCTATCGGGTTACGAGTTGTATCACAAATAGCTAAAGCCCTTCCAGATACTCCCATCTCTGGGATTGGGGGTATTGAACATTGGGAAAACGCAGCTGAATATCTGATGGTAGGCGCCAGTACCCTACAAATTTGCACAGCGGTGATGTGGTATGGATTCAAAATCATTCAGCCTCTCAAAATGGGATTGTCACAGTTTATGGGCAAAAAGAAATATGGCACCCTCAGTAACATGATAGGCACTGCCCTGCCTAAAATCACTTCTTGGACGGCGTTACCGAAGTTATCTCCCGTCGTTGCACGAATCATTACTAAAAAATGTAATTTAGGCAAAGAGTGTTTGATTGCCTGCGCTGACGCCGGTTATCAGGCGATTCGAATGAAGGGAAAGCAATTAGTTGTCGACCCAGAGAAATGTGACGGTTGTGGACTCTGCGCCATTGTGTGTAGAGCGAACGCTGTTGAATTCGTTAAAAAAACATAAGAACCCTTGGGCTCTTCACAGAACTTCTTAATCATTGTGCTTCTCGCTGATTTGAAAAAGGTGAGTAAATGTCCCTCGGAACAGTTGATGTTGTCCTCAAGTTTGCCATCGACCTTGAAGGGCTGGCAGCGGCGTTCTACGAAACAGCTACTACTATCACACAAAGTCAAGAACTGAAAAGTCTCTTTGAAGCCCTCTTACTTCAGGGGCAAAGTCGAATTCAAACGCTAATCCAACTCCGACGACTAATCCCGTCTCCTGTTATCAAAGAAGCCGTTTCCAACATTGAAAGCAGTCAGTATCGACCTGTAACCGAATGCCCACCTGGTTGTCCTGATTCTCAACTTATCGAATTAGCAACGAATATAGAAACAAAAATCCAGAACTTCTATGAAACTGCTAGTGACCAACTCGGATTCATTGAAGAAGTACCAGATGTTTTTGATCATCTAGCTGAAGATCATAGATTGAATCACAAGAGGTTACAGACTGGAAGCTAACAATGAATTAGTTGGGATGGGTCACGTCAACACTAACATTCCAAAGAAAAATGAAGTTACTCGTTTTTTCCACTTTTCATAGAGTGGTTTCCAATGTGAGTAACAATGAAAAGCATAGAATTCAACGTTAGGCAGATTTTGGATACTGGTGAACGGTCATGTGTAAAATTTGCACCATGCATGGCGGTGGCAAGAAATGGTTTGAAGTCAAACGCCATGTCGAAGTAAAATATGCTAAAGAACTGGGGTTTGAGCCCTGGGAAAAGGACCATTGGCATTACGTCCACCAACAATATGCCCAACTCGCTGCACAAGCCGGGGACGCCATGTCTGATCCGGCTCTTGCGGAAAATATTCGAAAATTACTAACGGACATGATTTTCCAAATACATACTCTCTCAAAAG
>JAEOSA010000297.1 GCA_016840595.1 Candidatus Hermodarchaeota archaeon
TACCGTTTCCTTGTAGTAATGCCCGCAACTGCAAACACTGTGGCAAAAATCGCCTACGGCATCGCAGACACCTTGATTACGAATTCTGTGGCTCAAGCCATGAAGACCGCTGTTCCCATTTACATTTACCCCGTCGATCAAACACCGGGTACTGTTACAACCGTGTTACCAAGCGGAGAGAAAATGGAGCTAACCACGCGGAAAGTTGATCTTGAAAATGTTGAGCGGCTCCGCTCAATGACGGGTATGACCATTCTTACCCACCCCTCCGAAATGAAAACACATCTTCAGAAATATCTTGAATAAAGTGTATTCATAACTTGGGAAGTAATCCTGCCTCCGTTAGCAGTCTCTGCGTATCTTCATGGATTTCATTACGAATTTTCTTCAGGTCCTCTTTTGCAAACCAAGCGCCTTCTCCGACATCAGAGGCTGGTTCAAAATCCCCCTGTGTAACTTTGGCAACAACATCCAGATAGACAATATGGTCGAGAAGGGAACCATCAGAATCCCGAATTATTCGCTCCATGGGACGCACCCAGTGGAGGATGCGAATTTCTAATCCGGTCTCTTCTCGAACCTCTCGTTGGACTCCATCCTCCAATGATTCACCGAGATCAAGACGACCTCCAGGGCAAATGTATTTTCCCGCCCAGAACCCTTCCTTTTCAGGAACATGCTTGACTAGCAACACTCTGTTATGCTTGTCGAGAATCACGGCGCCGACGCAAGGAACGATTCGTTCAGTCATGAAAATCAACGTATCTTCCTTATCCTAGTTCTGTTGTTAAATGTCTCCTGTTTCACAACCAATCGGAGTTTTTGGAAAGAGAAACGCTTAAATTGGTTCAGGGGCAACGCCCTTAATCACCATATTATTTCATGACCATAAAATAATTGTGAGGTCGTAAACGATGGGTACAATCAAGATAGCTCTTGTTGGTATTGGTAACTGTGCCAGCAGTCTCGTGCAAGCACTCCATCATTACGGGAATCCAAGTCAAGCAACTGAAAGCGCTGGGCTCGCTCATCCAATGCTTGGCAACTATGCCGTGAGTGATATCGAAGTTGTTGCAGCTTTTGATGTGAATAAACACAAAGTTGGGAAGCCTCTCAATGAGGCGATTTTTGCACAACCAAATAATGCTCCAAAATTTGCTGAAATTTCAGGAATGAAAATCATAGTGCAACGAGGACCAACCCTTGACGGAATAACCCCCGAACTCCAAGACCTAGTTGAAGAAAGTGACGCCAAACCAGTTGATGTAGCAGCCAAACTCAAAGAAACTGGAGCCCAGATTTTAGTTGGTCTACTTCCCAGCGGGGCTAGTGAAGCTACGCACTTCTACGCAGATGCTGCTCTGAAAGCCGGGTGTGGGTATGTCAATACGTCACCAGTTCTTCTTGCTAGTGACCCTGAATGGGCTCAACGTTTCAGATCAGCAAATCTCCCCTTGGTCGGTGATGACTTGATGAGCCAATTGGGTGCCACAGCCCTTCATCGAGCCCTCTTGGATTTTCTGGTCAAACGTGGTGTCCGTATTATAGAAAGTTATCAACTTGATGTTGGTGGTGGAACGGAATCACTCGAGTCTCTTCATCGCGCTCGTGATCAAAAACGTAGCTTAAAAACACAAAGTGTTTCAGCAGAAGTGCCATATGAAGTGCCTGTCACTGCCGGCTCATCTGATTACGTGTACTTTATGGGTAATCGTCGTGAGAGCTACTTTTACCTCCGTGGTCAATATATTGGTGATGCGGATTTCAAAATAGATCTCCGGTTAATTAGTCAAGATGCTCCCAATAGCACTTCCATTCTCCTTGATGTTATCCGTGGAGTGCAAATCGGGTTTGATCGGAGGTTTGTGGGTCCGATTGATGCAGTCTGCTCATATGGGTTCAAAGCGCCACCTCGGTCATATCCCCTTTCTCTGAGTGAGGCGATCTTTGAGCATTTCATTCGAAGTACTCGACCCATCTAAATAGTCGGTTTCCACCGTTCTTTTATAAGCAATGGAGTGAAACGACCCTAGGTCACGTCAATATGAGACCTACGGGTTGTGAATGATAATGCGAATTGGAATTGCCATGAGTCGCGATCGTCCCAATTGGCCAGTCCGACGACTAATTCGTGTGTTAGACTCCCGTTCTTGCGAAGTTGTTACTTTTTGCTTAAAGGACATCTCGGTTCACATGGATTCCGAGAGAATGCAGTTTCTGCTACCCCGGCGACGTCCTCTTGAAGTTGATGGGTTGATTCTTCGAAGTATTGGAGGCGGTTCCACCGATCAAATTACAAGT
>JAEOSA010000298.1 GCA_016840595.1 Candidatus Hermodarchaeota archaeon
CTGGAAGAGCTCCACGTTATGCTTCACATACTCTTCGACCAAATCTAACTTTCCAACTCGGATTAATGGTGAACAACAGCACCATTCATCTTCTTTCACTGTTACATCGGCTCCAAGCTTCTCCATTACACGCATCGTAGAAACGGCTAGTTCTTGAAGACGGTAAGATGCAGTGCAACCCACAAAATAGATCACATCAGCTTTATCCTTCAGTTTGAATTCTTTAGGAACCCAGTCGGTCCGATTCACATGTTCCTCATTATATGGGTTCCGCTTCACTTCAGTCGCTTTAGAATAACCTATCTGCTTATCTAACGGACCCACCCCTGCTTTGACAGCTTCTGCACGTATTGCCTCAATAATATCAACAGTTGGCAATTCGTTTTCACACTGCTCTTCACACTGTCCACAAGTCGAACAGCGGAAAAGGAGATCGCCTGCGTCTGTGTTAAGTTTATAGTTACCATTGAGGATAGCACGAGCAAGCCATAATTTTGCACCACCACTATAGGCTTCCCATTCCATAGCACTCCAAGCAGGGCATCCTACTTCAAAGCCACCATTTGGATTCGCAGCATCTGCAATCGTACAAGCTTTGCAATGAATACAACGGGCAATTTCAAGTTCAAAGTCTTTGAGTTCGGTTTTTCCTTTTTCGGATTCGGTCATTTACGTGGTCCTCCGAATAGTCGGGGAATAGCTTGTTTTCACATACGTTAATGCCTTTTACTCTTTGCCTTTTTTCGAAAAAATCCACAGTGTTTATGAGCGCTCTTCTCCTCTGAGTCCGGCACTTACTACCTAGGCTTTATCCCGTTTGGTATGATGTGATAGCAATTTCTGCATCGAACACTTCTCGGGCTGAGCGCAGTATGGCATAATGGGCAGATAAATCTGTCTTCAGGAATCTCTTTCAAAAGCACTTTATCATACCGATTCTTCGAAGCAAAATCATACATGTAGGCTGCTATGAAGCAAAGAACACCACCTGTGAATAGAACAATAAGCCACGCATAGAACAAGATCTCTATTGCGTACTGCATCATCATCTCTGCAACGTAGTTCGTTGTTTCCATTCCGATGAGCATTAACAGAAACCCAATACCTCCAATCACAATAATGCGGTCACGGTTGGGTAATGGAGGTACAGGTTCATAGGATATCGTTGCACGTCGAATTTGATAACCTGCGATAAGATATAGTAAACTAGCAATCACAATCTGAATAAATGTGGGAAGAAACAATACGGCGAATTGGAAGTGCGCTGAAAGAAACAACCAAAAATCCAAGATGCCTAGCCCAACGAGTAAAATAAAAGCCAAGAATGCCGCCACAACAAGCCCAATCCCACAAACAACAAGTTTCAATCCTGCGCTCGGGTCTTCGTCAAGCTTCTCAGGAAAATCATAAACGACAATATTACCAAATAGCAAAGCGATTATGATTATCAGCCAGCTAAAAACGAGATACTGAATTAGCAGGGTATTGAAGGCTTGAAAAACGAAATATTGGATCATGACATGAATGTTCATCACGAACATGAGAATCTCCCCCGTGAATACCATCCACTTTGTCGACCGTTTGATCGCCATCTCCCACAGTCCCCTAAGTATCCAGTACGTTAGCATTAGCCCTGAGAGTCTATATGGATTTCAGGTTGCCTTCCATTCCTATCAAGGGAGGACTGGCCTGTAACCTGCGCTATTTAAATGGGGTATGCTACACAGTATGCGCGAGTGGAGGGTTTCACTTTGACTCGGTTCAAGTGGTCACAAGTAGTGCTGATTGGCTTATTGGGTGCCTGGTCTTTCATACCGGTTGTTTGTAATAGCGGTACTGTAACAGCACAGGTTCGACTAACACCGATGGTATCCACAAATTATGTTTGGAACCAGATTTTCGGTGGAATTGCTTACGACGAAGGGACAGCGATTGTAGAAACCGCAGATGGCGGATTTGCTATCTCCGGACGCACAGCAAGTTTTGGCGAAGTCGTTGGCATCGATGAGGTTTGGCTCGTTCGCTGTGATGAAAATGGCACCCCTCTCTGGAACCAGACCTATGGTGGAGGTATGACCGCTGGGGGGTATATGGATCCCTTTCATAAATCCGTGAGATTAGAAGATTTGTCGGATGGCGGATTTCTCATCTCCAGCCATACTGCCAAATATAGTGGTGGAGATGCTGATGGTTGGTTGATTCGCACGGATGCGGATGGGAATCATCTGTGGAACTATACCTATGGCGGACCTGATGATGACTTTTTTGTTGAAT
>JAEOSA010000299.1 GCA_016840595.1 Candidatus Hermodarchaeota archaeon
CGATAAATTCGTGTCCAGAATGGGTCGAGTGGTTCATTAAAACGTGATCCTACTAATGTGTGGTGTACTGGCCGAAATCCTAGACTCTTCTCATCTGGAATCAGGAATTCATTGGGTTCTTTCAGGATTAGTGTGTTAGAATCCAGCCAAGCAAGCAACTCTGTATCGGTTTTTGCCATTGATTCTGCAAAGGCAATTGCTTGAAGTTCGCTAGCAAAAAAGAATGGTAGTTTGGATTCATCGAGTGCGAAGGAAATTAGTTTGGTATCGAGAGCCTGTAATCTGTTTTTTGTCGCAGTGGATAATTGCTGGGATGAGTCTAGCGTGAAAATCCAAATGGGATTTTCTGATAATGTTCCGGCAAAAGATCGGATACTTTCAACAAGAAGAAGTGTATTAGTTTCTGAACTTTTTCGGGGGAATATGACTGTTGTGAAGATAAGCTGTTGAGGCTTCATTAATAACCCAAACAGATTCGTCTCCTCATCTTCATTAATTTACTGACAAACCTGGGATTATTAATTAGGTTACAGATCTTACCCTGTTTTGGATGGAAAAGGTTTAGAAACTCTAACTGTGTTGAAGTTGATCATCGAAGTTCAAAGGTTGTACCAGATCCGTTTTCCCGGTACACGGCTTCACCTACAACACTGCGAATCCCGGATTTCGCTTCCTTGCTTGTACAATGGCAGGGGGATACTAACTTGATACCCTCCTTCACAAAGAGTTCTCCCGCTGCTTGTCCCTCTTCTTCGGTTTTGAGGTGGAAGCCACCAATTACCGCTTGTAAAGGACGACCCGGAAACACTTTCTTTGCAGCCTTAATCATCTGACCTATCTTGGGATGCGAACATCCCGTCAAGAGAACTAAACCATTTGATTCCACATTAACGACTATACCCTGCTCCTTGAGCGTTTTTGGCCCCAAGGCTCCAGTTGTGGCTACCCCAGACCGAATCAACCTGCTCTCTTCAGCAATCTGTCGTCGTACATTTACCTCACTAAGTGTCTGTTCAATCGCATCATGATGGGCAGGTAAAAACGTGATAAAGTCACTATGTCTGATAAGTTCCAAGGCTGGTGTAAGAGCACCAAAATGATCATGATGAAAATGGCTGATAACCAACGCTCGAAGATTTGAAAAGTCCAAATTCAAAGCCTGTGCATTATGGCGAAAAACTTGGGCACTGCCACTAATGTCAAAGAGTACCGCGTCACTTCGTCCAGGAAACTGAACTTCAATGTAGAGGGAAAGTCCGTGAACGCTATGAAGGTCAGGTTGAGCAGTCTGGTTATCTACTAAAGTGGTTACAATGACGCTTAGCACTTCTTCGCTGATTGCTTCAGTTTCTTCGGCAATCTCAGACGCCATTGACATCTACCACTGCCATTCTTCACCTGCGCCTTCTTAATCCTTCTGTTCTCTCCTTATCCAGAATCAAAGGTATCTACTAATGGTTCTGTTTAGCAGTTATCGTTTTTTCTTCTCTATATGATGGTAGATTTTATTGACAATTTTCCAGCCATCATCTGTCTTTAACATATGGTACAAGTCAATGTAATCAACAAGATCACTAGTAAAGCTCAACTCGATGACTACCGACGCGGCATTACCAAATCGTTCAAGAGACTTAATTTCAAACCAGGCTACATTGTCGGTATTGTCAATCCCTTCTGCCAATTCCCTGTCTCGCATTTCTCTCCAATGTTCTCGGCGTACGTAAGAAATTTGCCCATTCCGTACTCCAATCGACAATCCATCCTGATAGAAAATTTTTGAAATTTTTGAATAATCTAACGTCCGTAGCCCCTCAACAAAGGTGGCAATACTCTTGTGAATATTCTTGTACTCTGGGTCAGACATGAGGCCCCCTCAATGCCATAGCATAAAAGTCTAAACGATAAGGCAACGCTCTGACTAGCATTACCTAGCTAAGGAAGAAAAACGACAAGGGACTGGACAAAAACCAGTCCCAATGATGTTAATTATAATTTTCGCTCTAGCTTACTAGTTTAGTTACAGCTTTCAGACGCATTTCTGCTTCTTTGACGATGCTGTCGACAACTTCTTTCACGGTTGGAATAGTACTGATGCCACCAATTGTCTGTCCAACTAGGATCGGACCTTTTTGAACATCACCCTTGTAGACTAGCTCATAGCGTTCCATTTCATCCAGTAGGTCATCAGCGGTCATCGATGCTTCTTCTGCCATCCGTGCTTCACGATCCGGAACAGCTACACCATGTTCTTTCGAGTACTCATTCTTT
>JAEOSA010000076.1 GCA_016840595.1 Candidatus Hermodarchaeota archaeon
CTTGTTCCCAATCTATGGCTAGTTGTTGGTGTGATTCTCGTTGAAGCCATTGTAATTCTTTTAGCCCATGGTCTTTGGTATGAAGGCATTAGTCGTATCAACCTAGGAAAGGCAACGGCTTTGATTGCTCCAGCACCTTTGGTAACATTCCTGTTATCTACCCTGATTTTTCAAAGTCCTCCGACGATATGGCAACTTCTCGGAGCATTGATTGTGATTTTATCAACAATTCTCCTCAGCCGAGAGGTTAGCTTACGCCGTACGAGCGACTCACTTTGAATCTGAAAACACGAAGATGCCATTTAGAAAGATAGGGAATTGTCTCCATGGCACACTTCGGAAATGTGGGACGTGATAGAGTTTAGGGAAGTGTGATGTTGTCCAAGTCATCTACTCGGAGCTTTCCAATCCGTCCCGCTGTTTCGATAACTTGCTTCAGCTCCTTCTGATCTACATCTAGTGTAAAGTATTTCTTGAGTCCTTGAATGATGTCTTTGATGCTGAGTGAACGGGTTTTATCGTCATCAAAGAGTTTGATGGTAAGATTGCGAAGGTCTTCGAACCGGTTCCAAAACCAAATGAACCATATCCATTCGCTTTCTTTTACTGTATAGTAGTCTGGTTCGATTTCAGAGACTGTCAGATAGAGCATGACAGCAAGTTTGACTTCTTTAGCCCCCAAATCAGTGACATATTTCAGAGTTTGAACCGCTGAACGCCCGGTGTCAACAATATCATCGATAACGAGTACGCGCTGTCCTTTTACGGGTAGGGGAGAGCGAACAGGTATGACGGCGTCTTCCTGATGTTCGGCAGTTGTGTCTAGCCAGTGTTCGACTTTGAGGGCATATAGGTTGGAGTTTCCCATGAAATCTGACATTAGGCGTCCGGGAACAAAACCACTTCGAGCAATTGCTAAGAGAAGGTCCGGCTCGTATCCTGAATCAGCAACCTTGAAGGCAAGCTTTTTCGAATAATCATAGATTTCGTCGTAACTGACGAATTGACATTTTATTGGTTCAACCATGAGACACAGCTCCTACTGAGCGTGCACGAGCCCCAAAGGATGCACTTCCATAAAAGTGTCTAGCCCATCCACTTGTTGCATTCAACCTTTTAGATAGGAACGAAGCACACGAAGGGCCCGAAGTGTTATCCATTTGGAGGGTTTTCCCTTCTTCTCGATGTCATGCCAGAATTTTCCGTTGAAGGTGTGTTTGAGTGACCATTTGCCATCAGGTTGTTGTGCTTCCAAGATGATGTTGATTGATTCATCCATTCGTGAATCTTTCACTCCGAGACGTGTGAGTGTGTCAAGGACTTCGAGGATATCTGAGTTATAGAAGAGGGGGAACCCAAACCGTTTCCAACCTGCCTTCTCCTTGCGAGTGCCATCGGGATTTCTGAGATATTTGTAAATTTGATTTTCAAAGATGAGTTCAACAAGTTGACCGATAATTGCATTAACCCGTTTTGAACGGTATTGCTTGGGAAAAGTGGAGAATGCTTTGAGTACTTTACACAGCCCCATGTAGCATAACGGTGGGAAAACCGCCTCAACATTTATGGGATAAGCCCGACACTTCCATCCAACTTGCGTATCATCATAGTGATCGAGAAGGAATTGGATGGTCTTTTGCATCCGGGGATCATCCAGATAACCAAAATGTGATAGGTAGTAGAGGATGTTCGCATCAAGGCAACAAGTATCACTAACTGTGCTAGCATATCCTCGGGCAGTTTTGGGTCGCACAGTGCTAAAGTGACCAGAATTGAGTTGGAAGGTAAAAAGCTGCTCAACGCCCCGCTCAATAGCTGGTAACCGTTTCATTCCGAATTCCGCTAGAATGAGAAGAGAGTGAGTCGTGGCTGTGTATTTATTCGCGTAGATATGTTCTGGCTTCACCCAATACCCTTCCAAGTCTTGGGCATTAAGAATAGCCTGAACCTCAGGAGATTGAGGGATAACACCCTGAGCAGTCAGAACTTCAGAATCCTTAGAAGACAAATCCTTGAGATTTTGTAAGGCCCAATAGCGAACGCCAGGAGTTTCTGAATCTAGAAGCCACTCGATTACTTCGGGACGGGCTATGTCATAATAATCCATAGTTCTAAAATGATGCCAAGGAGGATAAAAAGGTGTGAGAAGGGGAACAACGGATTCATTATACCAGTACTTGAGGTCAAACAATCCAGAGTACTGATGGAAGAAAGTATAGATGAGCTAGACTGCACCCTCTAAGGCCTTGCCACAATTGCACTTGTTCTGAGTTTCGGACATAGTGGGAATGACTTCGATGAGAAGTTTTTTGACTTTGCCGAGATTTTCACCCATGGTTTTTTGGACTTCCTCGTGGCTGACTGGTTTCTCAGCGTACACATCATAGTCTGTGATCATGGAAACATTAGTGAAGCAGAGTTGAGCCTCACGTGCGAGATAGACTTCAGGGTGCAGAGTCATACCAATGATATGGAAACCTTGAGAGCGGTAGAATCGTGACTCCGCCTTCGTGGAGAATTGGGGTCCTTCAATCGTGATGATGGTGCCTTTGTGGTGATAAGGTAATTTGAGGGCTTTGGCTTTGTTGGCGATGAAACTTGAGAGGTCAGGACAAAAGGGGTCTGCAACAGACACATGAGCGACGGTGCCTTCTTCAAAGAAAGTACGTTTACGGCTTCGGGTCCAGTCAAAAGCTTGGTCAGGAATGAAGAGGTCGCCCGGTTTGATTTCGTCTTGAAGGCTGCCAACTGCTGAGACCGTGATGAGCCGTTTGACACCGAGTGATTTGAGGGCCCAAATGTTTGCTCGATAGTTAACTAGGTGTGGAGGGTAGGAGTGGGCGCGTCCGTGACGAGGGATGAAGGCGACACGTCGGTTTTTGAGGGTCCCAATCATAACTTCGTCAGAGGGAGCTCCGAAAGGTGTGTAAATCTTGTATTCCTTAATTTCGGTGAAGACTTCAGGGTCATAAACACCAGTTCCACCGATCATACCAATGGTGACTGTTTCAGGTGGTTTGACAAGCATTTCGCTCACTTCTATTGTTGAATGATTTCGTAGACGTGAAAGGGGTATGGGATTCTGTTTTTAAGTTTGTATGGTTGGCTTCAAGTGGTTAAGCGCAGAGTATTAAGAGACTTTTTCGAGTTGTACTTCACCATAAAGTTTGAAGTCCTCTTCCTTCTTTGCCTGTTCCAACCCTTCTAAAATCTGAGTGGGAGAAACTTTGGTAATAAATGAGCGCCAGCATGTTCCTTCAAATTGTGTAGGAAGAGGTTCGAAAGTTATATCGAAACGGAGTGCAGCAGAAGATTGTTCATAGGAGACTTCATTGTTAACGAACCCATATGAGAAGAATAATTTTCTTCGAAACACCTTATTGAGAACATCAAAGAAGAGTACAGAAATTTCTTGATTGATAATTTTGTCATTCTGTTTGGTTTCATATATTCCCATGATGGCCCTCCCACCTAATTCCAGAGTAAACTTAATTGTGCTTTCTAATTCGCCTGTTTCACCAAACTGATTTGTCGATCTGCCCTTCCATTGTCCAATCAAGAAGTGCCAGTCCTCAAGAGGGGAATCCGTTGTCATGATTTGCCACCAGACATTTCTATCAATATTGGAAACCACACCACAGGCCAAATGATAAAGGGCTTTAGGATGCCGAAACCCACCTAATTAATAACCATTAGATTGTCTAATGAGTCAAACAGTGCTGCGAATCATAAGTTGGTGGTTTCTTATGTCGCGTGACCGTGAACTTGAATTGGAATCCGAACTGCGTGGACGAACCCTTCGAGTTTACTTCGAAATGTTATCAGTACGGGAATCAATCGGACCGCGTGAATTACAGCGGAAACTAGGTTTGTCTTCTCCCAGCCTGGCAGCATATCATCTGGATAAATTAGTTGAGTTGGGTCTCGTTCAACGAGAACGTGGAGAGTATTCCGTTGAGGAAGTGGTTCAGGTTGGAGTCTTAAAGCAGTTCATTTGGATAGGTCGACGGGGATTACCTCGTCATCTCTTCTATGCGGCGTTCTTCACGGGAGCGTTGATCACCTATCTGGTAATGTACCCACAGTACCTGACCTTCGCGAATGTGGCGGCATGGCTCTTCGGATTTAGTGCCGTAGGATTGTTATGGTATGAAACTTGGCGATCTCTTCGAGATGTACCGAAATGAGGTGTTCTAAAACGTAGTCTAATAACCTACAGCTACTACAATATAGGTGAATAATCGTGTCGAAACAAACATCAAAAAAACGGAATCGGCGACGTGAATTTTACCTAATTGCTGGATTAGTGGTTGGTATCTGTCTAATGATTACACCAGCATTATTTCATGTTTCAATGGGAACCTTTTCTCCAATAATGTTTACCTGGTCAGAACGCGAGGTCTTTGGTGGCGGGATTCTTAATCCCATAGATGTGATCTTCGAGCTGTTTTGGTTAGTTGTCCCGATAATTTTTCTGATTATTGTGCTGTATATTTTAGGCGGACGCCGGACACGTTGGGCGGGATATGATGAAGCCGTCAAATTGACCCGCCGTTAAAGGCGTCTTAATGTAGAGCCAGTGCTTCAGAGCATTTAAGAGGCATAAATTGGTCAGAGCAATACTAAGGCAAAAACATGTGATTATGAAAATATCCAAGAGATATCTTGATATCTAGTTTTGTGAGTGTCTGGGCTATGCCAATGACAGCATCTGAACTTCGGAAGCGCTACATTCAGTTCTTCAAAGAAAGGGACCATGCTGTTATCCCTTCAGCCTCACTCATTCCACAACTCGACCCAACGGTCCTATTCATGAGTGCGGGTATGCAATCCCTTGTGCCTTTCCTCCTTGGTCAACCACACCCAGAAGGAACAAGATTAGTCAACGTGCAAAAGTGCATCCGAACAGATGACATAGATGAAGTAGGAGATACTTTCCATCTCACCTTTTTTGAAATGCTGGGCAATTGGTCATTGGGTGATTATTGGAAACGTGAAGCTATTGAAATGGCCATGGAATTTCTCACTAACCCAAAAACTGGGCTAGGATTGAAGAAACAGGTTTTGCACATTACTGTCTTTGAAGGTGATGACCAAGTTCCTCCCGACGAAGAAGCTGCCAGTGTGTGGGACGAGCTTGGAATTCCTCGTGAACAAATTCACTTCCTTCCTTACAAAGATAATTGGTGGGCCCTCGGTGATACAGGACCACAGGGACCTGACACTGAAATTTTCGTTGATACCGGTGCACCACTATGCTCAGATGAGTGTCGTCCAAATTGTGGATGTGAGAAATTTGTTGAAATTTGGAATCTCGTATTCATGAGCTATGATCGGTCCGAAGATGGAACACTGACACCACTGGAAAAGAAGAATATCGATACGGGCATGGGATTAGAACGTGTTCTTCAAGTCCTCAAAAAATTGCCCAGCGTATTTGAGACAGGTGTGTTCAAGCCAATAATGGATAAAATTCGTGAAATCACAAAGATTTCTGATCCTACACCAGAACAGATGCGATCAATGCGCATTATCGCTGATCACATCCGATCAGCAGCGATGGCACTCGCAGATGACCAGGGCCTTGTCCCATCGAATGTGGAACGAGGATATGTCATACGCCGGTTACTTCGAGTTGCCATTCGGCAAGGTCTCCAGCTAGGCATTGAAGACTATTTTCTCAAACAAATCGTCCCAGAGGTCTTTGACATCTTGGGAACAGAATATGATGAGCTCCTGAGAAACAAGACTCATGTTCTTAATGAAATCGAGAAGGAAGAGAAGCGATTCCGTACCACGGTTCGTCGAGGTCTTCGGATTGCAGAGCGGACGCTCAAAGAGAAAGGAATCCTAACCGGAAAAGACGCGTTTATGCTGTTTGCGACCTATGGGTTCCCCATTGAAATGACTGTTCAGATTGCTGAGGAGAATGGTCAAAAAGTCGACTTGGATGAATTTCGAGAGGAGTTTGAAAAACATCAACAAATTTCCCGTGATGCAACGCAACAGCGTTTTACGAGTGGATTGGCAGATCATTCAGAAGAAGTTATCCAGCTTCATACTGCAACCCATTTACTCCATACTGCGCTACGTCGTTTCATTGGACATTCTGTTTATCAGAAGGGCAGCAATATTACCAAAGAACGATTGCGATTGGATGTTCAGTTAAACCGCAAGTTGACGCCTGAGGAATTACAGCAGATTGAAGAATGGGTTAACGAGATAATTCAAAGTGAGTTACCCGTTACTTTTGAAACCATGTCTCCAGAGGAAGCCCAAAAACAAGGCGCTTTGGGTTTCTTCGGGGAAAAATATGGAGAACATGTCAAGGTCTATTCAGTGGGTGATGTGTCCAAAGAAATCTGTAGTGGACCTCATGTTGAAAATACCGGTGTCCTTGGCACGTTTCGTGTTGTAAAACAGAAACGCATCGGTGCTGATACGCTTCGATTGCGAGCCGTGTTAAAACAGAAAGACTAACCCATAGTTAACAGTTTGAGAGTGATTTTCAAGACAAAGACCCTTTCTTTTCCAAAGGAAGCGGCATGATGTACATCTGGGAGATATACTGTGAACCTCCACAAGCACAAATTCCTGCTTTCTTGAAAACAAAATCGTCCTTTTCCCAAATTCGTTCACTAGTGCGGTTGCACTCATCACATTGAAGCTTAACTACGACTCCAATTTTCCTGTATTCAAGAATATAACGGCTGAGACGAGCATTAACAGTTCCCGCAACGCCATAGATAACCATCGAAACGAGAAAAGTAAGTATCAACAAATAATAGAACCATTCAGGGAGAGGGAAACCAGACCCTCCAAGAATCATGGGAATATACGTCATATACATAAGAATGCCCAATTCAATCATAAGTGAAACAAGTAGCGCTGAAGAGAGGATGCCCATGATTCGGCTTGTTCGTGCATATGACTGGATACGCTGAACTAGCCTACGAACATGATCAATGGTGGGTTTGGGTTCTTGCCATGGTTCTACTGTCATTCTTTGTCATGGGGGCAAAGTAAACGAAGGCTTAAAAGACTTCCGAAGCTGCACCTACCGCAAGGAGCCTAATTTCGTGATGGATTCACATAAGGAATCAAAAATTGATAATAAATCAGTGAAATCTGATTCTCCTGTTTTAGCGGTTGATGCTGTTATTCAAATGGAGGATGGAAACATCATTTTCATTCAACGAAAGAATCCCCCGTTTCAAGGACAATGGGCACTACCAGGAGGACAAGTTGAAGTCGGCGAAACCGTAGAAGAAGCAATTATCCGAGAGGTCAGGGAAGAAACTGGATTGAACGTTAAAGTCGTTCGTCTTATTGGTGTCTTCTCAGATCCTCAGCGAGACCCACGCGGTCACACAGTGAGTATTGCTTATTTTGTCCATCTTGTTGGAGGTGAATTATTAGCAGGAAGCGATGCTTCACGGGTAGCTTCGTTTCGTGAACCACCTGACCACCTTGCTTTTGATCATGAAAGTATACTTCAAGCAGCGGGCATTGTGATGGGTGGAGAGGACCGCAAAACTCATTGAGTAGGCGAGTAGAGCTCAACAAAGTTTATATGTAAGCCGATTACACTCTAGCTTGCAGAACCCCATCTGCTACGGATGGCGGGGTGTAGCAAGAATGTCAGGCACAGACAAAGAAGCCATTCTGATTCGTGTTTCAGAATTCCTTTCAAAATCAGTAAACGAGTTAGCTGACGCACTCAACGAAATTGCCAAACAGGTTACAGAATTTCAATCGAGCCTGAAGAAAATTCGGAGTGACCTAAAGACGGCTGAAGTCACCCCAATGGCTGCCGCCAGTACACCATTGTTGGCCGCTGAAGTACCGACGGGTGGTCCCTCAACTGACAGCCTTTTTGATTTCCTAGAAGGTGATACCGCCGCCATGGCCACAGCAGACACAGGTGATGTAGCCGAATCGATTCTTCTCGGTGAACCAACACCTTCAGCTCCAGCTGCAGCAGCTCCCCCAGCTGCTCCTACAACAGCACCACCTAAAGGTCCTCCAAC
Organism: Candidatus Hermodarchaeota archaeon; assembly: GCA_016840595.1. Next base: position 8,031 of record JAEOSA010000076.1, read on the forward strand.
GGGTCCACCAACAGCACTTCCCAAGGCACCTCCAACAGGACCTCCAAAAGCCCCACCTAGTGCGCCGCCATCAGCTGCACCTAGCGCTCCCCCTGCAGCTCCGCCAGCAGCTCCAACAACCGCGCCTCCAGCAGGACCCCCACCAGCTGCTGCACCTGCTACTGCGGCTGCCGCACCAGCCAGTGGCATAGCTGGTCTAAGAAACGAAATGATGGCAGAGATCAAGCGCATCAAAGAAATCTTCGAGACCTAAGCGCTTAGAATTTTCTATTAATTTTCGCCAATTAGAGTGGATACTCTATATCCAAGAAAATTATTATGACCCCTATTATCACTTGTTGGATGCGAGGAATAGAAGACGGAAAAATGGAGAAACAGGGTTAGCACAAAAAAATGAACCCTATGTGGACAAGCGCCAAATTGTATCATTAGCAATGATGAAGAATGTTTCATCCTTATAGATTACAAGGGCGTGGTGATATTTCGCCACTGCCAGAAAGGTCTTAATCTTCGTCTCCTCGCCATC
>JAEOSA010000003.1 GCA_016840595.1 Candidatus Hermodarchaeota archaeon
CATCCGTGTGATTTTAGGTTCATTATCAAAAATCAACTATCTCCGTAACGTTGAAGATCTTGGGAAACTCAATTCCTTTGATGGAATTGTCGAACGAGCCCTCACCAAGAATATGGGCTTGTTAGATAAGGTGCTGCCGAAAGTTTTAGCCCTTGCATCAGATTTTGAAAGTTCCATTCGCAAGATGCGACTCATGGAAAAGCGCGTCACGGAATTACAACGCCGGGGAGCAGGATTACTAACACCAGAGGGCAGCAATGAGCCACGTGTGCAACAACTTGTGGAAAATGTCGACGCTTTGAGCCGGAAATTAAAGCAAATTGTCTGCATGTACGAGGATGAATACTTATTCCGCATTAAGACAATCCGGAATATTGAGGAGCTTCTGGATCCGAAGGAGCTGTATACCAGTCTCCTGCTTTGGACCATGGAACCTTATCTCGAATCGGAGCGTATTGAAACGATTCGCAAAGAAATTGGCACTCACATTGAAGAAACGCGTTCCTTAGTTTCTCGACAGAATGTTCCAACAAATATGTTCTAACTGCAACGCGTTGGTGCGTTGGGTATCATACATATTAATACACGTTCAGGTCATTTTGAGTCTTTAGAGAGGAGTCTGTATTGCCACGGCTTTTTGGTACTCAAGGGTTTCGTGGACTAGTTAATGAAGAGTTGACAGCATCCGTGGCACATGATATCGGGCTTGCCATGGCGAATTGTTTGGGACAAGAAAAAGCTGTGGGCATAGGCTGGGATTCGAGAATCTCGAGTGAGATGCTTGGACTAGCCTTCAGTGCTGGTCTGATGAGTGGGGGGTGTAATGTTCATTTATTGGGTCTCGTTCCAACTCCACTGCTCTCTTATGCTATTCCGCGGTTAGAATTCGATGGTGGAGTAATGGTGACTGCAAGTCATAATCCACCAGAATTTAATGGAATCAAATTGTGGGGAGCTGATGGTGCAGCCTATACGACAGAAATGGAAAGAAAAATCGAAGCCTTTTTCTTCGCTTCAGAAAAATCGCGAGCGCCCTGGCAGAAATGCGGTCACCACATTCCATTTGATGATTACCGACCTCAGTATGTCGAGAGCTTATTAAAACAAGTTAACCGCAAACGCCTTGAAAAACGCCAATTTCATGTTGTGGCAGACTGTGGTGGAGGCGCTGCATCCGAAGTTGTACCGATGCTTCTGAAATCAATTAAAGTCCAGACCGAACTCCTATTTTGCGAACCAGATGGCTTCTTCAAACACCGCCTCCCTGAACCCACCCAAGTTAATCTCACGAAGTTAATTCGCCTTGTCAAAGAGAAAGATGTTGACATTGGCATGGCATGGGATGGAGATGCCGACCGAATCGTGCTTGTGTCTGAAACTGGACGGTATCTGATGGGGGACCGAACATTTGCCTTGGCAGCGTATTTTAAACTGCATAATTTGAAAGAAAAACCAAAACGCATTATCACCCAAGTTGCTACAAGTGACGTAATTCGAGATGTTGCTCAGACAGTGGATGCTGAACTTATCCAAACCTGTGTTGGTGAACCCAACATTGTCACAGCCATGAAGCAAGAAAATGCTCAAATTGGCGGTGAAGAAAATGGGGGAGTGATATACCGTGGGTGGTCCTGGACTCGAGAAGGGATGTTGACAGCTTTACTGATTCTCGATTTCATGGCGGCTGAAGATCAATCACTTGAAGAGCTTGATAGTCAATTCCCGTCCTATTTTCAAGGCAAAGAAAAAGTGGCCTGCCCGAACGAGTTGAAACAAGACCTTCTAGCCCGTGTGGCTTCACTAGCGCCCACGGATGCTGAATGTGAAACCGTAGATGGTGTCAAATTACGCTACACAGATGGATGGGTATTACTTCGTCCCTCTGGTACTGAACCCATTTTCCGAGTCTTTGCAGAAGCAAAAACAGAATCTCGCGCAAAAAGACTCATTGAGAATGGGTTAAGTCTTGTTGAAGATGCTCTTGAAGAAATAAAAGAATCTTCCAAGGAATAATTGGGTTGATTGATGATGCGATTGTTAATTTTTCATGGGAAACTCTCTTACAAAGCCACCGAACCAGTGAAAATCAGTGTCCGAGAGGACGCCGACGAGGGTGAATGGGTAGAATATGAAGACGGCCTCACCGTCTTTTGTGCCGTTGAAGCAACAGATGAAGGTCGATTATCTGAAATTACTCAAAAAGCAGCTGACGAGATTCAACTAGTCGCTGACCGAGTAAAAGTCAAAAACATCATCTTATATCCTCATGCACACATTTTCCCCCGAAAGCTTGCCAAACCCAAATTTGCCGTTCGAATACTACAAGAACTGTCCACGGAACTAGAGCAACGTGGTTTTACCGTCTCTCGCACACCTTTTGGCTGGTATAAGGCATTTAGGCTCCACTGCTTCGGACATCCCCTCTCAGAGTCCGGAAGAACCATCGATTAGTGGCTTCAAATTCAAATGGAACTTGCATTAACTAAATATTCAATTGTTAGTAATCAATCAAAGGCACCAGTATTCTAATACAGAGAATCGAAATAAACTAAGGGAGACTACCTGCAAAGTATTCGAATCCATAACACCAAATGAAATGGTATGCTTCTTCTGGTCGGACTATTGATTGATTTTCCGTGTGAGAGCATAAGACTTTTGAGGCTATGGAGTATGCTCCACTCAGGCTGTTGTGGACTCAGTTGGGTTGAAAACTGACAGCGACAGCCGTGACCCATCGAGATGATTGAAGTTTGCCATCGAAACGGAAAAGTGGTGGTCGAAGTAAAGGTTCGACCGGTCGTGGAGCTACAGTCCAGTGTTCTCAGTGTGGAAAAGTAGTCCCACGTGATAAGGCTAAGAAACGCACGTCACGCGCATCTTTTGTAGACCCGCAGATGGCTCGGGAGCTTCGGCGTTCTGGTACATTTTTACCAAGTAGAAGTGTTACCAAATGGTATTGCATAAGTTGTGCCGTTCATCGTGGAGTTGTGACTATCCGAAGTCGAAAAGATAGGAAAGGGAGATAGAAGATCCCATTCCAATAGAAAATTTCTTTTCAATGAAGATAGTTAGCTGGCAGAAGGGTCCATTATGCAAATTACAATTTTGCTAGACGCCCCGCGGACACGAACTGACGATAAGTTTCTAATCCGAGATGTCCCAGGGACAAGTGGTCGGCTTGATGTAGTCTGTAGGATTCTAATTGCCGCTTATCGAACCACCCCAATTTTCACATCTTACATTCAGGTTAATGCAATCCTTGGAGGACCACCTCATTCACCCTTACTTCTTCAAATTGATGACGTGAATTCAGGTGAATTTCCTGAAAGTGAACTTAATTGTGCCTTAATTATCAAAGGCCTTCTCCACAATTATCGAACCAGCAAGACAGAAAGAAGCAGACTGTGGCCGCAATTTTCTATTACAGCAAAAAGCTTCGATGAGACTCTCAAAGAAGTCGCTTCCTCAACAAGTCAAATCCTTTACTTAGTTGAGAAAGGAAAACCATTAGACCAAGTTAAGATTAGTTTTGACCAACCTATCACGCTCATATTAGGTGATGACCAAGGATTACCTGTAGAGCATGAAAAACTCGTTTACCAGTACCCTGTTCAGGAAGTGAGCATTGGAACACGAAGCCTTTTGGGAAGTCAAGTCGTTAGTTTATTTCTACTCGAGATGGCGCGGCATAAAGAAGCGAAGCGTCCTAACATCAAACCCTGATAACACAAAGAGGAATTGGAACACATGATAGAAAATTCAGAGTTTATTCAAGCCATCGAAACGTATTCTCAACACCCCACAAAAGCCATGAAGCGACTAATAAGCCGAACAACCAGAGATAATCTGTGGTTATACGTGTTAACATTATTGAAAGAACGGGATTACTTTGCTTATGAACTTCGAGGGGCAATTCAAGAACGGTTTGGCGTTGAAATGGCTTCAGTGACAGCGTATGTTTTGTTATACAAACTAAGGCGAGATGGATTGGTCCAGTTGAGTGAAGAACGTCGTGAAGGCAAACGTCCCACTCGAAAATACTACAAGATAACTGATTTAGGTCTGCAAACTCTCATTGAGGCTAAGAAGTACCTTCGCCTTCTTTCGAAGACGCTGAATGATCTTCCAACTTAGATAATGCCCGGTATGCCGCAATTGTCCTTTGAACAACGGTTATGTGCGCAAGGATTGCGATAAGAATTACACCATATTCCAACCAATAGATTATACTGAAGTAACTTGGTGGTGGAAATAACAATCCAATTACTGTGAGATATTGTAAGAGAGTGGCTACCATAAGTATGATCAGTCGTTCAGGGCGTTCAGCAATTCCCACTCCTAATTGTTTGACACCGGCAGCCTCTGCTCTAGCCCGTGTATAACTTACAAGTAGGCTCCCAACAATAGCGAGAATTCCCCAAAAAGTGGAAGACCAGCCACCCAAAATAACGCCTATTAGAACAATGGCATCGCTATAGCGATCACAAACACTATCTAATACACCACCAAAGGTCGTCGTCTTGCCCGTTGCCCGGGCAACTGCACCGTCGAGGGCATCAAGGAAGCCGGATAAGAGGAGGAGAAGTAGAGCTAACGCCAGTTGTTGTTGAATGTACATCCACGCTGCAAAAGTCGCAACAATAGGTCCTAGAAGTGTAAGGGCATTCGGTGGGATTTTTGATCGGGCGATGACTCGGGCTACTGGTGTAAAAGCTCGTTTAAACTGTTCTTTGATACGTCCTATCACTGATTTCGCTCCATTCGAATTGGGTATTAGCTTGTGTGTATTTGCATATAATAAGTGTCTTTGCCTTGATTGCACAACTCGAAAGACTGAAAAGCTAGTATTAAGGAAAATAGCCTATTGGAAATAATAGACTGTTAATTTTTCTGGGAGCCCGTGATACCGTTATGCAAGAGGACCTCCGAGAAGTCGTGTATCAACCAATTCCTGTTCGCAGTTTACTGGTTGAAATGAAAGACCTCAGTGAACTCATGATAGACCTCGCCTACTCAGCGGTAATGTTCAATGACAAAGATCTTGCTGAAGAAGTTATGGAAATGGAGAAGCGTGTGGATTATCTTGGTTACCTGTTGCAAATGAACGCTTCTTTAGCTGTTCGGGACAAAGACGATGCCGAACAAATTGTAAGCATCATGAAAACTGCTTCTGCCGCGAACAAAATTAGCGACGCAGCAGCCGACATCGCAGGACTTGTCATACATGATATTGGTATCCCTGGAATACTCTGGCTTGCTGTGAGTCAGGCTGAGGAAATTGTTGGACGGGCTACAATCCTTGGCAAGTCCATCTTGATTGGGAAGACCCTAGCCGATGTGAACCTCGAAGAAGAAATTGGCTCCGATATCATCGCCATTCAACGTAAAGGCTTGTGGACGATTAATCCACCTGAATCCTTTCAATTCGAAAAAGGTGACCGGGTTAGTGCCCGAGGCTCCAAGGAAGGAATAAGAAAATTACAGAGGTTAGCTGCAGGTGAGCTTGAAGAGATTGCTTAAAACACCCAACGGTGAGCAAACCCCCGAAGAACGCGTTCTTGCGATGCTCATCCAAATGAAAGACACCTCTGAATTACTCATTAACTTAGCCTATACTTCACTCTTAACAAACAACAAAGAAATCGCAGAAGACATTTTTGAATTAGAAGAGAAATTCGATCAGTTCCACACCGATTTTGAACTCAAGGTTTTAGGATTAGATCTTCCAGAAGGTGAAGAAAGACGTCGGTTGGGTCTCATTCGATTGGGCGTGGCTTCCGAAAATTTGGCGGATGCAGCGGCTCAAATGGCAGAAATTGTCCTTCGGGGTGTTGATGTACACCCACTCATGAAACTTGCCCTCCAAGATGCTGATGAACGAGTGAGCCGACAAACGGTTGAGCCAAACTCAATATTGGCCAATAGGACCTTAGGGCAATTACGACTAGAAGATCATGGAACCCGTATCTTTGCAGTGAAACGAAACGGACATTGGACCTATGACCCGAGGGGACGATTCAAACTCCTTCCAGGCGACATTATCTATGCAGGTGGATACAAAGAAGCCGTTGAGAAGCTTGAAGAAATAGCCCGCGGCGACCTGCAAGAACTTTAGGACAAGTCAGCTACAGTATTTTTTGCCAACCCTTTGACGCAAAGCCAAAACGTAGATATATCCGACTGCATGTTTTCCGATGACATAGGTGAACTCAACAATGGTTGAGAAACGAGATCTCATTATTGTCGGTTGTGGACCAGGCGGAATGACAGCAGGACTATATGCAGCACGAATGGGTTTAGAGGCAGTAATTTTAGAAACCGGAATCTGTGGGGGTCGGATGATAAACGCTTGGCTAATCGAAAACTATCCCGGATATGAAAATATTAGTGGAGGAGATCTCAGCATGAAAATGAAAACTCAGACAGAACAAGCTGGAGCAGAAATCCGGGAAATGACCACTGTAGAGAAATTCCAATTCTCTAAAAAAGCAAAAATCGCAGTAACAGCTGATGGAACCGAATGGCATGCTCCTGCCATAATACTAGCAATGGGGGCCTGTGATGCAGAGTTGGGTGTACCAGGGGAAACCGAATACCATGGACGAGGTATCAGTTACTGTGCAACCTGCGATGGCCCATTATTCCGGGGAAAAACTGTTATTATCGTTGGGGGAGGAAACACCGCCGCCATGGACGCCCTATTCTTAGCTAACATCGTTGAAAAGGTGTATTTAGTTCATAGAAGAGATAAACTGCGAGCAGAACAAGCCTATGCTGATCGAATAATCTCCACACCGAATGTGGAAATCTTATGGGATACTATTCTGCTTGAAGTCCTTGGCGAGGACACAGTTACTGGAGCCAAATTACGAAACAAGAAGACAAACCGTGAATGGGTTCAGAAAGCTGATGGCGTGTTTATCGCTGTTGGAAGTAAACCGAATAGTACCTTCTGTGAACCAGCAGGTATCCAGCTAGATAAGGGCGGTAATATCCTTGTGGATGCAAATCAACAGACCAACATTCCTGGAGTATATGCTGTAGGAGATATTACCGGAGAACCGCGGCAAATTGTACGAGCGTGTGGGGATGCCGTTAAGGCTGTCACTCATTGGTTAATGGTGAGACCAACTGAGTAAAGTGTGCACAGAACCACAAGGTTTTAAGGTGTATCATGCGGTGAACGTCGGTTAACCCGAATTTGGAGGAACAATGCTTGCGCAGGTTCAATAGAGCTCTGATTCTTGCGTTTGCCATTCTCGTAATGGCTAACCCAATAGCTGTAATGGCGGCACCCACAAAACGAGATGTCATCGTCGGGTTTTCAGTTACCTGTCTTGATGCTTCTGGAGGCGCCGTGTTACACCCAGGAGCAACCCTGCCAACGGTTTCAAACACTTTTTCCATTGCTAATGTGTTGAATACAACAGATGCTTGGATTGACGCTGATCTCCTCCTTCCATTTACAGTCCTTAAAGATAACATATCAGCCTGGGTACAAGACCTGCAAGTTACTGAGGTTTCCGATCCGGGTTATGGGGGATTTCTTGCAAAATCTCAAGCCGAGAACGCAACACTAACTGCAAGTGGTTATGCAGTTAGCACCCTCAACATGGTCAATGGGACAACGGAGATTAATAGCACGATTCTCGTCGACTTTATCATAAGTCTTCAGCGAACGAATGCCACCGAATACCCTGATACGCTGGGTGGTTTTGCTGATACGATCAACAGTACGGCTACAGTGGCAGCAACCTTTCTTGCAATTCAAATTCTGGATATTTACGAAGAGCTAAGCCAAATTAACAGCTCTCTCGCAATCGCATGGTTGAATTCCAGCCAAATTCTAGACCCCCCATCTTCACCTAGCTACGGCGGTTTTACGAATGGTTGGAACAGTTCTACAGCGGATTTACAAACGACATTCATGGCACTCTGGAGCTTAGAAACTCTTGGCTCCCTCTCCATCATCGATCAGACAGCAGCGATTAATTATATTCTCCCCCATTATCGAGATGACATCAATTATCCTCAATATTACGGGGGATTTGGTTTAGCTCCCGATGACCCTGTCGCAACTCATTTGGCCACCTATTATTCCATAGCAGCTTTACAGATACTTGGCGCAGATGACCAATTATCAGCCGAGGACATTACGTCTTGGATTCTTAGCACACAAACTCTTGACGGAGGCTTCGCTGATTCTCCGCAGCAGACTGGATTTGCCCCTCAGACAAATTTCGCCGTTTCTTCGCTAGCGGCCCTCGATCAACTGGAAACATTACTTCTCCCATTCAGTGCAGATCTTTACGTTTTTCCATGGTGGATTGTGGGAATCGTAGTAATCGTCTTAATTATCGTCATCTTCGTGATTGCCGCTCGTCGATCGGATTGGTTTTAGAGCATTGGAAGAACGCCCACCTTTTGACCACCACAGAGTGGGAGGAAGGTTTATTAAATCGCCAATGGCTGAGTCCTTTTTGAGGTGTAGACTGTGAGCGCATGGACAATACTAACAGCTGTTCGCGAAGATCCTGAAGTTCTCCGTCGATCTCAACAACGTCGTGGTCTTGACTCAACTGTGGTTGATGAAGCCGTCCGACTAGATACGGAATGGAGAAAAACGCGTACAGAGTTGGCTGAATTTCAGCGTCAGCGAAACCAGATTGCGAAGCAGATTGGAAAGGAGAAGGGTAAAGAGAAGAAGGCAAAACTCATTCAGGAATCCAAGCGACTTTCTGAGAAGGTCTCTGCAGGAGAAACACGGCTCGCTGAGCTTGAAACGGCACGAATGGAAGCATTACATAGTATTGCCAATATTGTTCATGACTCTGTCCCTGATGGGATGGATGAAACAGAAGCTCGTCCAGTAAAATACGTTGGGAAACCTCGCGTTTGGAAAGAACATGTTGACCAGTTCATTGAATCTGCACAAGGACTCAAAGTAGAATATGAGGTCGTAGAAAAACAGCCTGAAAGCCATTATGATATCTCTGAGCACTCAGGAATGATTGATACTACTCGGGCAGCGAAGGTCGCTGGCTCTCGTTTTTACTACCTCATTGATGATATTGTCTGGCTGGACCTTGGATTAGCCTTGTACGCCTTAGATAACATCACACAACATGGCTTCACTCCAATAATACCACCGAACATGCTGAATCATGCCGCCTACAGCGGAGTCACAGATATCTCAGCCTTCGAAGACTCCCTATACAAACTTGAAAATCAAGATCTCTATCTTATTGCCACTTCAGAACATCCTATAGCCGCTCAATTCATGAACGAGGTTTTAGAGATTAATGAACTCCCTCTCTACCTTGCTGGTTACAGCCCCTGTTACCGTAAGGAAGCCGGAGCCCATGGAAAAGACACAAAGGGCATCTTTCGAGTTCACCAATTCTCCAAGGTTGAAATGTTCATGTTTTGTCTGCCCGAAGAATCATGGAATCAACATGAAAAGATGATATCCATCGTAGAAGAAATTTGGAAACCCCTAGGCATTCCATTCCGAATAGTAATTCTGCCTAGCGGAGATTTCAGCCGTGTAGCCGCAAAAACCTATGATCTTGAACTGTGGATGCCATCTCAAGGTAGATACCGCGAATTCGTTTCCGCAAGTAATTGTACAGACTACCAATCCGTCCGATTGAATTCCCGATATGCAGAAAAACGAGGGCACCCAACCAAAGGGTTTGTTCACACATTGAACTCCACTGTGATTGCTACCACGCGAACTATGACCGCGGTTCTTGAAAATAACATACAAGAAGACGGGCGTATCCTGATTCCCAAACCGCTTCTACCCTATTTGAAACCCATCGAAGCAGCCCCTGATAAATACCTCATTCCAGTTCACATGAAAAAGAAGTAGCAGGTCTTTGGTGCATGTAGTTTACCTTATATCTGCACATCCAACATCATTAACGACCGCTAAAATTATTAGACATCTCTTCCCATTGCCTGAAAACAATTATTAACACTTAGAAGTAAGTTACCCTGTCCGTTGGGGTTGGTGACCTGCGTGCCAAAAGTCTTAGTAATGCTCCGCGTTGTTGACACTGGCGAAATTGTACAGATTACTGATGGTGCGCCAGCAAAAACCCACATGAAAGCTGACGAGGTTCTCATTATCATTGATGACGATTCACGTCTCATCTGGATTTGGAAAGGGGCAGAAGCTCCTGTTCGGAGAAAATTTATTGCAGCTCGACGCGCCTCGGGCATCCGAGACCAGCGAGGGCTAGTATACAAAATAATTTCAGAGGATGAAGGGCAAGAAGACTCCACCTTTATGGAGGCTATGGGCCAACCACTCTCAACCAAACCTGATGAAGCGATAACTGCAGCACCTTCCGCACCACCACAAATGCCACGAGAACCAACACGACCTGTTTATGAAACACCACCACCTTCCCCAGTTCAGGAGGTATCCCCAACCGAGTATAAGGAAGCCGTGGTTTCAGCCACTAGGAGACCAGTGCGACAACATGTTCAAGTGCCCCGTCCTCCTTCGGATATCATTGAACAGGTTGAACAACTTGAACCGGTTCCGGGCTTCCGACGAGAATTCGTCCTAATTGGATTTGATGCCTTCGGGATTACTGAAGAAACCACCAGTGTTTTAGGAAAGAAAACTGTCAGACATAGGCTCCAGCGGATTGATACCTTGCCTGAAGGCACGGTCTTTGCTCAGGGCTATACACCACGGGTGGTAATTAAGGATGGGCAAGTGTTAGCGATTGAATTCCTCAAGCACCTGGAAGAAGAGGAATATCTTCATGAGAAGCCTTCAGTGAAGGAAGAAATGGCGCGGCAAATTACCGAACTAATTGATGCGTCGAAAAAAGAAAAAACCGGTCAGAAATCTTGAGAGAAAAATGTGAGGGGACACAATGCAGCAATTTGCGATGAGCGAAGAGGAAGCCAAGCAATTGGCGATGTATCTGCGTGAGATTACGCTGTACACCGAACTGGAAACCCTAGCAGTGGTTACCAAAGCAGGACGAAGAGTAGCGTTTAGCTCAACCAAGGGTGTGGATATTGATCCAGATTTACTCTCTGCTATTTCCGCTGTTCTGTTACAAACCGGAATTGAAGCAGTTTCCAAGCTTGAATTCGAACCACTGTTTGAACTAATCGTCCGCGGTGAAAAAGGCATTATCGTTGTAACGGATGCAGGACCTTTAGTGTTGATTGGGGCTGGTGTGAAAATTGAATCCCTCGGTCACGTCGTATCTGTATTTCGACACTTTGGTCGGGAAATTGCCGGTTTATTTGCTAAAAAGTGAGCATTTTTTCGAAGACAATCCCTATTGCTGAGGGATGACCGTATATCAATTTCTCACCATTTGTGATAATCTTAAACGTGTCCCTCGCACTGGATGGCTCCTTCGTGGCGTCCCTCCCTCAGCAGCAGAAAATGTGGCTGCACACTCTCATACCATGACAATTCTTTCATACTTACTAGCCCAACAAACCCGCGACGAAGTCGATTTGACACGGTTGCTTCTCATGGCACTCATTCATGATTTGCCCGAAGCGGTAATTGGTGACATTCCAATCAGTGCTCAACGAGCCGATCCCGCTCTTCGTGAGTCGAAGGAGAAAGCAGAAAACGCAGCCATGGAAACGATTCTAAGTTCTCTCCCAGAAAAAATTCGTCTTCAGCTACAGAATATCTGGAAAGAGTATCTTCGCGGTGAGACACTAGAAGCGCGTCTAGTGGAGGGAGCAGATCGACTTGCTACAGCCGTTCACGCTGTGGAATTAATTAAAACCGGATATCCTTCGAAACGATTCATTCCTTTTATCGACCACGCTGAAGCGACTTTGACAAAGCTCCAAATTATTGATGTTGCGGATTTGATTGGCAATCTCCGCCAAGAATTGACAAGTACATCAAAATCATCGAAGCCATAAGCCTGAAAAGACTTACAGGGAGAAGAAACGTTTAAGATACGCAGCTGCTGAGAAACCGAAGAAGGTTAGGAAAATGGCACCAAATACAAAAGCCCCTGCTGAAAACCCGGAAAAGATTCTAAGACGAACTCATTACTCAAATGAGTTATCGCCTGAAATGGAAGGACAACAAGTAGTCATTCTTGGATGGGTGCAACGGATTCGGAAATTAAGTAAAATCAGCTTTCTCATCGTTCGTGACCGAGAAGGACTAACCCAATGTACGCTTCCACATGCAAAAACTGCGTCAGAACTCCTTGCAATTCTTGATAGTTTAGACAACGAGTATGCAATTGCCGTGCAAGGACAAGTAAAACAAGAAAAACAAGCCCGTCGGGGCGTTGAACTCATCCCGGACAAAATCGTGGTAGTTAATACAGCTCCAGCAACTCTCCCATTGGACACGTCCGGAAAAGTGGAGGCTGATATCGCAACCCGGTTTGATAATCGGGTTATCGATCTTCGACGCCTCGAAGCTCAACTCACGTTTAAGATTCAACATTTCACAATAGCTCAAATGCGGCAGTATCTCGAAGCTGCTGGTTTTCGTGAAATTCATACGCCTAAAATCGTAGCAACCGCGACAGAGGGAGGCGCGGATCTGTTCAGGGTACAATATTTTGAGAAAAAAGCCTTCTTGGCTCAAAGTCCACAATTCTATAAGCAGCTATGTCTGGTGGGTGGATTTGATCGGGTGTATGAAGTCGCCCCAGTCTATCGTGCTGAGAAACACAATACCCCACGCCATTTGAATGAATACACAAGCTTCGACTACGAAATGGCTTGGATTCAAGATGAAGAAGATGTAATGCAATTGGAAGAGCAAATGCTTCAAGAGGTTTTCACTGCTGTAAAACAGGAATTTACCGAAGAATTAGAGCAGCTAAAAGCTGAGATTCATGTGCCCAAGTTACCGATTCGTCGCATTGAAGTGCGAGAAGCCATTGAATTACTAAAAGCAGAAGGATTGGAACTTCCCCCCGATTCAGATATTCCGAGCGAGGGAGAAGAACTCCTTTCTCAACTCGTTAAGAAAGAGACAGGTGAAGAATTTTTCTTCCTCACTCGATATCCCACGATAATTCGACCCTTTTACACAATGCCATTAGAAACTGATTCAACACTAACAAGAGGGTTTGATTTAGTTTACCGGGGAATGGAAGTAACAACAGGAAGCCAACGAATCCACCAATATGAGTTGTTGGTCGAAAAACTCAAGGAAGCTGGTTTGAAACCAAAGACCTTTGCATTTTATGTGGAGCCTTTCAAATATGGGGCGCCACCCCATGGAGGATTAGCCATCGGCATGGAACGGTTGACGATGCAAATGCTCGGGTATGCCAATATCCGTGAAGCAGTTCTATTTCCTCGCGATCGAACGCGATTAGTCCCCTAGAAGTGATTTTTCCATCTTTTCCTTAACACTATTTAGTATCAAATGGCAAAGCGAATACGTAAGAGGAGTTGGTTTCGTATGAAGCCCGGTCTTGAGGAAAAGATGCGAGAACTTGTTATGGGCGAGAGTGCTTCTGCAGCACTTGAGGAATGGTCACAATATCTAAGTGGTTTAGAAGAAGTCCCTTACAACTATCGTGGGGATCATGTTGCTGAGGCTGTTGATGTTGCCAAACAATTAGCACAGGAGACTTCTGCCGACCTAGATATTGTAGTGATAGCAACTTGGCTTCATGATTGCGCGAACCCTAACACTGCCGATACTCCCCTCCCGACAGGCATAACCCATTGTGAGGCATGTGCTAGCAAAGCGCGTGAATTTCTAGTAAGTGAGGGGATTGACGCACCTGCAGTTAAGCGTGTGTGTGACGCAATACGAAAACATGGAGGATACACACTTGAAAATCCGCTTGAATCCCTTGAAGCTCAAATAGTGTGGGAGGCAGATAAGCTCACAAAAGTGGGTCTTACATCAGTTATTCGCCATATCATAAATGGAGTCAGATACGAGCCAAACCCCAGCATGAAAGGGATTCTTCAGAGAGTTCAAAAAGTGATGCCATTAATGCGAGAGATTGCTGCTAGCATGATGACAGAACCAGGTAAACGTATGGCAACAAAGCGGCTTAGAAATAGTGAAGATTTCATAAACAGACCTGAAAAGGAATTATACTTCTTGGAGTAACAAATCGATTTTATTCAGGTAAGTTCAAGAGGATAATCACATATTGATTAGATAGGTGAGAATATTGTCGAAACCAAGCGATCAACTCACTGCATATATGCAAAAGAAGGGAGAGAACCTAGAAGAGCTAGCTGACCATCACGCGGCGATTGGTGAAGTTAGTGAGGCAAAAGAACTCTATGCTCAGGCACGGGCGATGTATGAAAGAATTGAAAATCAGGAACTCGTATCTCGAATTGATGAGAAGGCGAAGAAACTGAAATAAGTGCTTTCTCGAGCTTGTGAACCCTGTCAGAAAATGCTGATGATTCGCGTTGTGGGTTCACTGCGAAGTTGAACCGCAATATGATCGCTATTACTTTCCAACATTAACTGATCATTCATTGATAATTGGTTATGAGAAGACGCATTAGCTAAACTATCGATATGTGTGATAATGTAGTTGAAAGTATGTTGCGAGTTAGGAGTGGAAATTGCCTCATTAGAATCAAATAATACTAGAGGACTCTTAGTGTTAGAGTATCGAAGGCAGAGCCACCGGAGAAGTTGGGGATTTAGGGGAGGTGGATCAACCAGGAATAGAGGTGGCATTCTATCGTTGTGTTGAGCCAACAATTTCAGTATCAGTAAATTTGTCTTGAGTGTAGTTAGGGGCCTATCATCTCCTGAGATGATGGTGGGTAAATAATGAATCCGCGAGAGAGAAATATTATCAAAATTCGAATCCATCAGTTCTTGAGGAAGAGCATCTAGAAGTCGTTTAACTTCTAAATAGACTTCCTTGTGGTGTTTATAATATGGTAATGTGGCTTTCAGATAAGCAAGGGAAGACTTTGTAGAGCTGAGTAATGTTTTCCACATGATGACATGAAGCAGGTTTCGAGCACTCGGTGAAAGAGGGGCGAACTCCTCGAAGAGGCTAATTAGAATCGTGATTTGCCGAGAAGGATGATTGCCCTGCCCAAGGGCTAGCGTGTTAAACGTGATGGCATCTGTTGATACATCGAGATGCCAGAGAGGGCTTTCACAGACTTGATCTTCAAAGTCACTTGCGTCTTGCCCCTTAATGACCAGAACGGGAATTTGTTTGTCATCGCACAGCTGGATAAGGAGATTGTAATAGATGTCTTCAGCGCGAGAGCCGATCACAAAAAGGTTGGTTAAATCTTGGAACGTGAGAGCAAAGGGGCGAGTTTGTTGATTTTCGATTAAATATCCAAGGTGGAGTAATCCACTTGATCCAGATGATTCCGGGTCGTATTGAGTGCCTTCGTCCGACACGTCGGTTCCCCATATGCTTTGCAGTTGTGCCCCTTTTTTTAGATATTCGTGGTAATCTGTTAGAACGAACAGACAGGCAACAGAGAGGTCACTGAAACTAATCCTTGGTTTTCCCCAGCTTGCCGTTTCTTATTTAAACCAGAAGGTGCCAATGCACAAGCCACACAGGAAGCCACCATCCATGAATCTACGAGCATTCATTACCATCATGCGTCCAGCCAATCCCCTCTTTGGGAGTCTCACCTCCATCATCGGAGTACTAACCACTAACACCTTTATCATTTCTAACTTGATGTTGGTTCGTTGGACAATTTTGGACCTACTCATTGTCCTAGTTCTTACTGCGCTAACTTACATTTTCATCGCAGCTGCAGGCAATGTAATTAATGATATCTATGACCTGGAAGTGGATAAAGTGAACCGCCCTGATCGACCATTACCAAGCGGTCAGATAACTGTGAGACAGGCAAAAGCATGGACGGCCATTCTTGTTCTTCTTGGACTGTTCTTCTCGGTACTAACCATCCCATATTCTGCGATTGGTATCTGGACACTAGCCATTGTCGGACTTTTTGCTATTGTTGGCCTTGCGTATGCAGCAAAGGGAAAGGTCATGGGGATTTGGGGTAACTTCACCGTTGCTATAAGTTTCGCCTTTGGACTTTTTTATGGGTCGCTAATCGTATGGTCGAATATCCCCTTTGTCATCATTGTGTATTTCATCACTGCCGCGAGTGTTCTTCAAGGTCGGGAGGCAATTAAGGGGATAGAAGATGTTGAAGGAGATGCGCTTCGAGATGTCCAGACAATTGCTCGGAAATATAGTGTCCGGACAGCAGCAATATTTGCGGCTGTATGTAATATTGTTGGCATTATTGGTTTCCTGCTTCCTTGGATTGCCAACCTGTTGGGTTTGAACTGGACTGGCTCACTGTATGTCATTCTGTTGATTCCTGGTATTGCATGTGTGGCGGCTTCGGCTGTTCTGATACTGTTAAATCCTTCAAAGAATGCTTCGCGAGCCAGTTTCTTTGATAAAATCGGCGCGTATCTTGGTTTGGTGAACTTTCTGCTTGGAACCATCATCATCTGATAATTGGAGTGGGATTAAGGCTGCGGATAGCTGCAACGAGCGACATTCACTGGCCCCAATACCAGGGACTCTTCATTAAATCGCTCCGAGAGCTGCCCTCCAAACTCGACCTGTTTCTTATTGCTGGAGATTCGGTTAATAGGGGAGGTTTCCGTGGGATGGCACCTTTAGTCGAGAAACTGGTTGAAGCAAACCTCAGGTGCCCTGTGATTGCCTGTTTCGGAAACGACGACTATGATTCGATTAAGGACAGCCTCCGTACAACTGCTGGTGACCGGATTACTTTTCTCGACGATGAACTTACAACCTTTACAATCCGGGGAAAAATGGTTGCAGTTGTTGGAAGTCGTGGGGTCTTGGATCAACCTACGTTCTGGCAGTCGCGTAATGTTCAGGGGATTCAGGAATTATATGCTAATCGAGTGAAGAAACTGGATAGATTACTTGGAAAAGCTAAGGCTCAAACACCACATGTAATTTTACTAACCCATTATACGCCTACTTTTAAATCACTAAAAGGCGAAACCCAACGGACCTACGCACAGATGGGAAGCCAGCGGGTTGAAACATTACTCAATAAGCATTCCCCTATGCTAGCCATCCACGGTCATGCTCACCGGGGATTACGAAAAGTCAAGGTAGACTCCGTTCAGGTCTATAACGTGGCCCTCCCCCTGAACCGTCAAATAGTTACCATTAAAAGTCCTCCCTGAAGAGGATAAACCGAATGTGCTTCGCGCCATCTTAGAGATTTAAGTCGGGGAGAAAACTTCGATAGAGAGATGTTTAACCGTCTTTTAACGAATTCGCGAAAACTATATGTGTAGTCCAACGGACGAAAAGGGCATGTCCCAGCCAGCGGCGGATTCTCAAAGTAGTGGTTTTTGCCCCTCCTGCCACATCAACATGGCAGAACGATATTGCCGAGAATGTGGTCAAGTCTTTTGCCTCCCTTGTTCTCGGCAAGACTTGAGTGAATTCTTCACATGTCCAAGATGTGGTCCAGATAATATTGAGGATCAAGAAGACGAAGTCATTTGCACAGAATGTGAGGAACCCGCCCAGCGTGCCACACGCCGCGTTTATCTATGTCCCAACTGCGGATCTGAGGAAATCATCCCAATTCACAATATGCGGCAAGACTTAGTGGGACGATTCCGCACAACCTACTATCGACTACGAACAGGCCATGAGTTGCTGTCAGGATTCGCAGCTCGACTAAGAATTCTCCGATGGCGTGTACGTGAGCTCAGAACAGCTAGTTTTCTACATGACCCAGAGGTGGAAAAGGAACTTCTCGAATTAATGAAGACAGAATTACCTAGCGTTCAGGAGCGAACTCTCTTTCGAGCTCGAAATGTCGTTGAACGGCATCGGGCAAGTAAATATCGATTCATGAATCCAGAACGTTGGACAATTACAGAGTTCCCACTTCTTGCAGGCTTAATAGACGCCATCCAAGAAGATGTTTCAGATTATCAGGCCTACTGTCGTGACCTGGTTAATGGATTGGATATCAAGCTTGCCACGATTGAAGCACGCTTAACGCAAGTCGCTGAATGGCATAAAATCTTCAACGATCATATTGAATATCTTCCCGTGTTAGAGAATGAACGTCCAGTAGCCGCCCTCCAACCTGTGAACTTGAACAAGACTGAAACGAGTGAAGGTATGGGAAATGGCATTCTCTTCGTTACGACACAGCGCCTCATCTTTCTTGGTCGGAAGGGCTTCTTCACAAAAGAGACACGTGTCGTTCACACCATACCCTTAGGAAAAATTAGTGGTGTAACTCTGCAGGGACGAATTCGACGGCGCGTGCACATTGAAGTCGATGATGAAGAATTCAAAATTGGTGGAGCCTCCAAAGTTTTGGAAGCCATCCCGGATGCTATCACGTTGGCTTCAAGTTTTAATGAACATAGTCTTGTTACAACTTCGGGTTCACTTCGGGTGCTTAACCTGAAAGTGGATGTTTCGTCCCTCCGCGACGAGTTAGATAACCTCATTAACTATGCTATTTCACCCGAAGAGATGGACGAAGCCGGTGCTCCGGATGGTTCAAGACCCTACCCGTATCCGGAGGGGTATTACCCCTATTATTCTCGAACAAGAGGGGCAACCTCGGAAGAGTTGGAACGTGACCCACTATTCCAATTGGAGCAACAGAAATTCAGTATTGAATCCACGATTGAGCTCTTGAAACGTCAATCAAAGGAAGGGAAACTATCTGATGAGAATTTTTACAAACAGTATCGTTCCCTAACTGAGGAGCTCTTTTTGATTGAAGCAAAGATTGAGGACCTTCGAATACGTAGAAGATATGATGAACGGTACCGCGATCAACGCCGATGAACCCGGTTTGAAGCTATTCCTGAACTTCTTTCTTCATGCGTTCAAGCTCTTTACGAGTTCTTTCACGCCGTTCCTCAGAGGTTTCCAAGACTTCTTCACCTTCAGGAACAGAGGGAAGTTGCCCAGCTTCTTCAAGGGCAATCATCGTCTCAATATCCTCAAGTTCCGCTTCCACATCGGCGTCCATTTCTTCGTCATCTAATCCGAGACCAAGAATCTCTTCGGTGGCTTCAGCTTCTTCAATCAGGGCTTGGGTTTCAAGAATGACCTCTCGAGCAATCTCAGGAGAGGCTGTTTCACGAAGATTCTGAAGCTCCGTACCAATACCCTGCAAAGCACCAATAACTTCTGTTTCTCCGCGAGCCTGGTTGATGGCTTCGACACCACGTTCCATCAGATCGATTTCTTGTTCGATTAGTCGGGCTTTGCGTAGATAGCGTTGACGGCGTCGGAGCTGCATCTTTGCTGCCTTTCGATCACCACGACGAACATAGCGCGTTGCCTTAATCTTCGAATCGTTAGCCTTTGTTTCATATTGCCGGCTACGGACTTCTAGTTTATCGACAACTCGATGAATACGGGCGATTGTATCTTCTTTGGGTTCAGGCTTTTTCGGAAATAATTTTTCCCAGAACTTTACCATTGACTAGCCCTCCTCCTTTAATCGCTGAATCTCAGATTCAAGCTCTGAGACTCGCTTTTCGGGTTCAGGAAGTGAGGTTCCGGTTTCAATCTCGATTTCAGAATCGAGCTCTTTGAGGGCATCTTTCACTTCACTATCAGTAACTTCTGTTGAGACAGACATGCGCTCCATACCAGCTTCGGCGACTTCTTGGGTCATCTCGAAGTGGCGGAGGTTACCCTCAATTTGATCAACAAGCTGAGCAACCTCAGGAACTTTAACTTGGCTCTTCAGCCCGCCCAAGGCAGCATTAAGTTGACCGAGTATCTTAGCGACTTCGCCCATAGCTTCACTCTGGCGGAGCTGGGTTTGTAATCCTTCAATACGTAGCCGATAGGCGTCTACACTTAGGGCCCATTTCTGGAAACGCAGTTGATGCTGCAAGTACATTCGCGTAGCATCCATATTTCCTGCAAGACGGTATTTTTTAGCCCTTTGGCGGCTTTTACTCGCTTCTTTTTCAAGCATCTTGCGTTGTAAATCGAGCTTCCTGCAGAAGACATCGAGGCGGAAGATTAGCTTTTTTAGATCGGGACCGCCGCCCAGCCAATTCATAAATCGGCGAATAGCAGACATTGTCGTTTACCTACCATTGACTCCTTTGAATCAAGCCTATTATACTTTGGGGTTAACAGCCATAAAAGATTCGATTTTTGTGATTGGCATTGCCCGTGAAGAAATGTTTTCGATTGGGTTCCATTCCAATCTTTAACTACATGATATTCTGCTAATTACGATCTAAACATTAGAAGTAATCTTCTCACTCTTTGATCAGTTTTGAATTCATCGTGTTGTCTGATGGGTAATGCCATAAGATTTTCCCATTCGTTTTCTGTGAGACCGAATTTTTTCAGAACATATTCTTTGTCGCGCTTCAAATCCCTCTCGTCATAGAGCGGTTCTTTTAACGTTTTCAAAGCGTCTTCACGGGTAATCTGACCAGAGAGAATCAGAGTTGACAAGTGTGCTTTTCGTTTATCGATGTTAAACTTCCTCGGAAGAACGTAAGCTTGGTAGAATTTTGTGAAAAGTGATTCATGGTGTTTACCACCATAATCTTCCCATCCAAAGTCATCGATTAAGAATTGTTTTGCCTTGGCTCGGTTGTAATCAAGATAATTCAAGAGTTGGATGCTTTTGTAGCCTCGAATTTTTCTGAGATATGCATACTTTGGGAACCCCATCAATGGAAAGGTTTCCAGTTTCTTTGTGCCAAACCTGCGATGAATATCTCGAATGTTCACGGCATCCATTTTGTTCCAGACCCAGCTTTTTGGTAGAATGCCTTCGGTAGCAAGATTGTATCCACTGATGATGTATTTGATGCCATGTCTTACTGCGGTGTTGTATATTTCGGCGACGATGGCATGGTCGGTGATGGCTTCAATGTCAACCACAGAGGCTTTGAAATAGGCGAGCTGTAAATCTTTAAATTCTTCCCAATCAATGACGTGCGTATACAGATCCACGTCAATCCGTTTCAAAACCCGTTCAATATTCGAGACGGCTAATTTCGAGTTCCATCCGTTGTCGAGGTGGACGGCGAGTGGTCGTAAGCCCAGTTCTTTGGCTTTGAATGCCATGTATGTGCTGTCAACACCGCCTGAAACCCCCAGAATTGCATCATACTCTTTGTTTTTCCCTTTCTCCTGAATCTTTGAGATAAGACGTTTTAATGAGGTTGTTTTTTCAGGTTCTGAAAGGATATGCTTGTCCAAGAGTTCTAGATAGTTTGTGCAGTGGTTGCAAATTCCCTTATCATCAAAGGTGATTTCAGGGTCTGTGGTGTCCATGACACAGCGCGTGCAAATCT
This sequence comes from Candidatus Hermodarchaeota archaeon, assembly GCA_016840595.1. Next base: position 21,326 of record JAEOSA010000003.1, read on the forward strand.
CGTATTCGCGGGTCAATTTTGCTTCCCTGTGCATTTCATCTAAGATACTGTTTTAACTCTTCCTGAGTAGGATAGCTGATTAAGACTGCCCGGCGTGGTCCATGAAAAACAAACATGCTGCCAGCTGTAACTGCAGAAGCGCCACCCTTCGTTACTACTTCTTGAAAGTGTTGTAGGGTTCCAGCCCCACCCGCAGCCACCACGGGAATATTCACGGCCGCAGTTACTCCCTTGACCAATTCGAGGTCATATCCTTTCATTGTGCCATCGCGGTCAATCGAATTGAGTATGAGTTCACCAGATCCGGCAGCCTCGACTTCTTTAGCAAATTGGACTGGATTTTCCTTGGTGTTAACCGTTCCTGAATGCGTGAATACTTCATACCGTCCACGCTTTACCTGTTTGGCATCAATGGACACTATAACGCTTTGACTTCCAAATTCCTCTGCAGCTTGCGTAATTAAACCTAAATTTACAGCTGCAGAATTGAAGATGACCTTCTCTGACCCCAATGTGAGAATTTTCCTAGCGGTTTCGAGGTCATGTATACCTCCGCCATATCCGAAGGGCATGAAACATTCAGTGGCAATGTCATGAAGTAATTCAAATTGAGGGGTCCGATTCTCGATGGTGGCTGTGATATCAAGAAATACTAATTCGTCAACTTCTTTGTCATTAAAAATACGAACAGCGTTAATTGGATCTCCCACATATGTGGGATTCTGAAATTTAATCGTCTTAACTAGACCTTGACCTCGAAGTAACAACGTTGGAATTACTCTAGTACGTAACATCAGCAAAATTCCGCGAAATTTTTGAGGAGCAGCATTCCGAATTTATGACTCTTTTCTGGATGAAATTGGACCCCATAGATGTTGTCATGGACAACAGCAGAGGTGAAATCAAAACCATAATTAGTCGTCGCAAGCACAGTATCATCTGACTTGCATTTTACAAAATACGAATGAACGAAGTAGAACCGAGATTCCTCATACATCTTTTTAAAAAGACAGGCTTCCTGTTGAATCTTGATGGTATTCCACCCAATATGTGGGATCCGGAGATTTTGCTCAGGACTAAACCGAAATCGAATAACTTCAGCATCAATCCACCCCAACCCGTCTCGTTTCCCCTCCTCACTTCGTTGAGCTAACAGTTGCATGCCCAGACAAATCCCAAGAATTGGTATTCGTTTCTTTAACACTAAGTCATTCAAGAGAGGAACAAAATCTTGATTATGAAGATTGGTCATCGCTTGATCAAAGGCACCTACACCGGGTAGAATCAGTTTTTCTGCGGTTTTAATTTCATTAATGTCAGAGGTAATTTTTGCATCAAAACCAAGTCGGGTTAACATGTTATGAATTGAGCCTAAATTTCCCATGCCAAAATTCACTATTGTAATCATTGATTCAACCAAGTCTGCTTTTTAAAAGTAACTCTGATAATATCTCTTCAATATGCTTATAATGTTCTTCTAATGTCGGAGCACTTTTCCAGGAAACACTTTGTGAATGGTTTCACCTTCAACAATCAGTGCTCCGTTCACAATCACATATGGAATACCCTCAGGAAACGCATGAGATTGCTCAAACGTTGCCTTGTCTACGACGGTGGTGGGATCAAAAACGACAATATCAGCCCACATGCCTTCACGGAGTAGCCCCCGATCCTTTAATCCGAGACGTTGAGCCGGAAACGAGGTCATTTTCCGAATGGCTTCTTCGAGCGTCAGTAATTGTTCATCACGAACATACTTGCCAAGAACCCGAGGGAAGGTGCCATAGAATCGGGGATGGACAGCACCCAGGTCTGGATTGCAGGGGATTCCTGCACCATCCGTTCCAAACATTTGATACCGGCTTTTCATAATACGACGGATATCTTCCTCACCCATACTTTCAACAGTCATATAGCATGCCGCGTTTTCATCAATCAAGATCTCAATTAGGGTAGAAAACTCATCTATAGAACCGGTCATTTGAGTAATTTCAGTAAGGCTCTTCGCCTGATAGGGTTTCCATTTCTCAGTGTAACTTTGTGCTAGGTAGATATGGTCATAGCCATTTGCCTGAACAAAGCTCTCCCACTCACTCTGCTTTTCCTCCATCTCTTTACGGATACGTTTGAGATCTTTGGGATTTTGGATGCGTTCGAGTAATTGTTCGATTCCTCCTTCATGCACCCACGGGGGTAGAAGCGTTCGGAGTGACGTCATCCCTCGATTATAGGGGTACTGATCACAAGTGATACTTACACCACGAGTATTGGCCTCCTCAATGAGTTGGAGGGTTAATTTACTGGCCCCCCAATAGGGTCTTCCCGATACTTTGTGATGCGCGATATTCCCTCCAACACACCCCGATTGCTCGGTGATTTCAATCAATTCTTTCACTGAATCAACAACAGAGTCTCCTTCGTTTCGAATGTGCGAGAAATAGTACCCATTGTGTTGGGCTGCAACTTTAGCCAGTTGGACTATTTCTTTGGTTTTAGAATAGGCTTGAGGAGGATAGAGTAACCCCGTTGATAAGCCGAAAGCGCCAGCTTTCATCGATTCCTCCAAATATGATTTCATATTCTCAAGTTCTTCTGCTGTGGGGGGGCGATCCTCTTCGCCGGGCTGTCCAGCAAACAACAAAGCATCAAACCCCACAAAGTAAGCTTGGTTGATATAGCATGGGACCTTCTCCATAGTATCGAGGTATGAGGCAAACGTGTTCCAAGTGATTTCGACACTAGCAAAGGGCGGGAACTCATCAGTGAACCGTTTCTTTGCTTCTGCTTCTCGACCCTTAGGAATTGGAGCAAGGCTAGACCCACACTGCCCATTCACACACGTAGTGATTCCTTGTCGAATATAGGAGTCCATTTCCCCCGTTAATAAGCTGAAGGCATCCGAATGTGAATGCATGTCAATAAAGCCAGGACATACAATTAGCCCAGCAGCGTTGATAACCTTGTTAGCCGAACCCTCAATGGTCGGATAGATTTTCACTATTTTTCCATCTTTGATAGCCACATCACCCGGGAACCAGGGATTGCCAGTACCATCAATCAACCGTCCATTCTTAATGAGAATATCAAACCGCATAGAACCAACCTTATGAAGGGATAGAGGCTCGAACATTATAAGCCGTACCTTCATTCAATAGGATTCAAAAATTCAATCTAGCCAGCAATATAGGTGGCTTTTAAATCCATTTAATCTTAGGTTCTTCTTTCTTTGATAGCATCGCGCGTGCTTCAGGGATGTCCTTTGGATAGCCAAGTACGATAGGTCCGTATATTCGTTCATCATCCGTTAGCTCGAGGTTTTGAACGATTTCAGCATCGCCTTTAACTAGTGAACCGAATCCTACATAGCAGCTTCCAAGACCGAGTGAGTGGGCAGCGATCATGATGTTCTGGCAGGCAAGTGCACAACTAACCGCATATTCAGCTGGTCCGATGACAAAGAGGATGACAGGGGCAGCGTAGTACACCATGTCTTTAGGTTCGTCCATTACATTATAAAGTCGCATGGCTTTCTCGTACCATTTAGGGAGCAGCTCCTTGGTTTTTTCAGTGCTGTTTTTCCAGATTGGTAGTGTAGTCTGAACGAGTTTATGCTTGAACCCTGGGTCTTCAACAACCACAAATCGCCAAGGCTGAAACAGAGGGTCTTTCTTGCCTTTTACTAGCCTTCCCTGTGAGGGGGCCCGATTGCCAGCTTCGATGATTGTTTTGATGAGTTCTTTTGAGAGTGGTTTAGGTTCGAACGATCTACAGGACCGTCTAGTGTGTATGGCTTCAATTACTGGGTTTGTCATTACCTTCACCGTCGATTTACTATGCTTGGAAATAAATCGAAGCGTATAAATTTAAGTTGTAGGGGAGGAGTTTCTGAGATTCTTCTAACGATTACAATGACGGGTTAGGCGGTGAAATCGTGGTCGTAGACTTACCGTTATTCATTGCGATAGCTGAAATTGCAGATGTCTTTGTCGGCTTCGGCGCTCTAATTGGCGTCACTCGCCCTAACGAAATTGAAGCTGCTTAACTCGCGCGGATTCAGTACACTGATCGTTTTGTATGCCTGGAAATGGTCTAAACAGGAAGGTTAGCCGTAAGAACTTACTTTCATTGTTCACAACTGCAATCCTACTTTCTTTTTCTCGCGGGTGATCTATTTCAAATGAGTTCTACAATATTAGAAAAAATAATCTAAAGAATTCAGCAATAGCATTCCAACTTCTCCTCATATGTTGATAGAAAGCTAACCTGCAAAATTTATGATACGCTAATGCGCACCCGCAAAGACTAAAGAAGGCGTTTCCAGGGGCGATAACCGCATAAGATTTCCAGGGGTTTTCTTGGGCGATGTCGGGAAAAGTCAACCCTTTTTTTATGCCCTCATCGCACTAGAAAAGCTGTCAACACATAAAACCAGAGATACTCTAATCTACTTGATATACTGACATATTGTTTGCTACTCATATTCAGCGATAATAGCATTTAGCAAGAACAAATGAAAGATCTACGCCAGAAGGAATTGTACATTTCAAATGGACAATAACTTTAACGCTATCGTAAATACTGCAATCCGTGTCAGGAACGTCAATTTCTATACGTTGTGGACTAGACCAGATGTTCTTGACATCTGCTATTACTGAACCTTTATTGTAGATAATCCCTCTTACTTCGACCCAGTGAACATGATTTTGACTATCCGCATCATGAAGCCCGATTCTTATTGCAGAAAGAAAGAGTTTTTGATTTCCCCGTTGTGTAGGAAGTGGAATCACATACATCAGCTTCATTTCAGTAGCTTCAGTATTTCTAATAGTCCAAGATGAAGCTTCAACTTTACCCGGAATTGATTCAAGCTCGAATATGCAAGGTACCCAACCTTCGTCGTTCATAATAACTACCCAACTGAACAGTCCTAAAATTCATTATAAAGCTATTTAGCCCCCAGTTATCTGAAGCCACTCCATCTCGGGAAATGCAATGCCTACGTGGACACGTGGAGCACTCCTTAGAAGTTAACCCGCAAAAATTGTTATCTGCTAGTGCACACCCGCAAAGACTAAAGAAGGCGTTCTTGCGGGCGATAACCAGAAAAGTTTTCCAAGGGTTTTCTCGGGCGATAACCAAAAAAGGCGCCTTGGATGCCTATAGAACATGAACTTACTGGATTCGCACTCCTCCAAGCCATTAAG
>JAEOSA010000077.1 GCA_016840595.1 Candidatus Hermodarchaeota archaeon
AGACGTACTGTGCGCGATGTAAAACGCACAGAGAACATGCCGCTAGTTTATACAAGAAGGGTCGTGAGCGCGTACTTTCCGCTGGACGACGTCGGTATAACCGAAAAGAAGCAGGATATGGCTCACAACCAAAACCCGTCCAAAAAAGATTCTCAAAGGTTACAAAGAAACAATCTTTGCGCCTGAAATGCTCAGAATGCGGGCATGTCACTGTTCGTGAGGGCATTCGATTGAAGAAATTAGAATTTATCTAACCTGGAGGAGATTTCGTGACAAAAAAGAAAACTATCCCTGAACCAAAATCCCGATTTCTTCTCGTGAAATGCAAAGAATGTGAACACGAACAGACAGTATTTGGGCGGGCAACACGAAAAGTTGTCTGCGATGTGTGTGGCAAACCCCTCACTGAACCCAGAGGCGGTAAAGCCCACATCATTGGAGAAGTCCTCCAAGAGCTAAGCTAATTCCTCCATTCAGCCTTATCCCACCTTCCAAGGTGATTTTCATGGCAAAAGACGCACCCGACCCCGCATCTAAACGAAAACTTCCAGAAGTAGGCGACTTAGTCGTTGCTACAGTTAAGCGGATAACATCCCATGGCGCCTACTCCGAAATGGATGAATTCAACAATCAAGAATGCTTTATCCACATTTCAGAAATCGCATCAACTTGGGTACGCAATATTCGCAACTTCGTTCGAGAAAATCAAAAAATCGTGATCAAAGTTCTTCGCGTTGATCCAGAACGTCACCAAGTGGACACGTCACTGCGACGTGTTACCAAAGAACAAGGACGCATGAAAATACAAGAATGGAAACGGGCGCAACGCGGCATTAAACTCCTAGCCTTGGCTGCTGAAAAGATGAAAAAGCCGCCTGAAGAAGCCTACCAGATTGCAGGACAACTCATGGAACAACATTTTTCGGACATGCTTGAAGCCTTGGAAGAAACAAAAGAAAAGGGGTCAAGGGTTCTCACAGATATTGGCATACCAAAGAAATGGGCTGACATCCTATTCGAACTAGCACAAGCACATGTTATTGTCCGCGAAGTCAGTGTTGAATCAACCATTGAACTCACCTGCCGAGGTCCTGAAGGTGTTGAAGGCGTTCGAAAAGCCCTTCTGGCTGCACAAGAAATCGTCACTCCCTCGGGAGGAGAAGTTTTCCTTGAGGGCGCCCCACGGTATCGAATTCGTGTAAGTGGTAAAGATTACAAACAAGCCGAACAACTCCTAGAACAAGCAATTGAAACCAGCCTAAAACTTATCAAAGAATCTGGTGGAGAAGGTCAAGTAGAAGCACGTACATAGTCACAGGAAGGGTGTGCGTAGCTGAAATGACAAAACTTCTAAAGAAATGTATTAAGTGCAACACTTACACACTCAATCAAGAACAATGCCCAACCTGTAGTGGTTCAGTAAAAAATGCCCATCCCGCTCGTTTTTCGATTGAGGATCGTTATGGTTCATATCGACGAAAAATGAAAAAGAACCTACTCTCTTCACATGATACTGAGAAGAGCAAAGAAACATCGTAATTGTAATCAATTTTTTCTTGAATTGGGAGTTGTACTCCATTCTGTGCAAGATGATAAGCTGAAGTTGGGACGCTTGGTGATGGGGTTGGTGTTGGTGGCGTTTCTTGAACGACAATTGGAATTGTGACGTTCAATCCTTCATAATCCGAAAGTAAGCTCGCATAATACAACGTTACCTCGATTGTATCGCCAGAATCCATAATCAATGGGGGGGCAGCTGCTGTTCCATCAATCCAAATACCGAGTTTGTCCCCAGTGAAAAGAAGTCGACCCTGGGTCAACTCTGCTCCTCTTAGGAAAATATCCTTTGTTCCTGCGGAGTCCGTTGCTCTGGCAATTGAGTCAATCGTAACATAACCTATCCCCGTGTTTTCGACTTCAACGTAAATTGTTCCATTATCATATGCATAGGCATTTGAAGTGAGAGCGGTCAACTCATAATCTGGGGGTGACCGAACAGGAATACTTACACTGGCATTCAATGGTGGAGTATAGCCGTCGGCGAACAGGTTGAATTCAATGTCGGTTCCAATGGTGAAGTACACAGGAACTCGAATGGAGAGCATGACCGTTTCGCTGGGTGCAACCGTTAAGCTACCAGAAGTTGTTGTAATCGCTCGAATGGCAACTTCAGTGACGGGGAATGTTTGGTAAGTTTCTGATTCTGCTTCCCAATACGTGATGTTCGCCTCATTGAGGGTTAAGGGGTAAAGTCCGGTATTAGTGACTTCGACAATCACCTCGCTCAGATCTTCAGGACCGAAGAAGGTCGTGTCGTTGTTGATGGCATAGGCACTTGCACCCCCCAATTCCATACTACTATCAAGCCACGTGTAGTTACACTGATAAACTTTCATTAGCTGCGCTTCTGAGAAGTAGACCGGGGAAAAGACGCTGAAAATGGTCCTAGCGGGGTCAAGCGTCGGTTGGACCGGAAGACGTGATTGTCCTGCCACATCCCGTGGGTCTGCAATTTCTTGTGCATGTTGCCATAGGGTCGCGTTCAACCAGAGCATATTGAAGATTATAGTCTCGTAATACGGGTCATAATGGCCTCCGGTGGTTTGGTTCCAGAAGTAGTCTTCATTGGGCACTTCATCACCAAAGACCTCAGTGGAAATTCGGCTCATCCATTGCCATTTTCCTTCATCACCTGCAAAGGCGGGCAAACCTCCTCCGAAATGGACGAAGACGTAGCTCACATTGAACCTGTGGCATATCTTAAGCGCTTCTATAGGATCTGTTTCCATGAACATTCGTCCCACCCACGCTATCTGCGTCTTATTATTCGTCGCGTTATCCACTACAGTGGGGCGCTTAGCAGCTTGTCGGGTCCAGTACCCGTAGTCCCACCACGACATCATAATACTGTCTGGTGGTGTGTGATGTTGCATCCACCCAAACGTTTCGAGGTAATCATAATATACCACAGTATCTCCGTTTGTCAATCGGAATCCTAGGGTAATTTCAGGTGAACCCATATTATCTGTGGCTGCGACTGCCGTATAAGTCGAGGCAAGAAGAAGGATGATGATGAAGAAGTAGGAGATTGTTGCAAATCCCCGTGTAGCCGGAGGTGTAATACGGCGGCGGCGTCGGGTAAGAATTGGCCGTTGCCAGAAGATGGGTCGGAAGGGACGAATGGACATCATGAGTCCGTAAGAACCCAGAATCGCTGCAGCCGGGGCTAGAATAAGGGTTAATCGTATCATAGAGCCGGTGAAATACATAGCTGTAAGTGCAAAGATGATTAGCAAAATGTCAGAGTCTCTTTCACGGCGAAAGGCGATGTAAAATCCAAAAGGCATGAGAAGAACCAATATTCCGAGATTGTACCAAAACGTTGCCCAGGGTGAAGGAAGGTGTTCGCCAACCGAGGCAAGGAGAAATGCTTGTTGTCGGATTAATGGATCAATTACAGTTAGGAATTTACTGCCAATTTCCCCCAAAAATCCCAAGTCTTCTGTCGCCGTTGAAATAGTGACGATTAAACCCGACTGATACAAGTAGCCCAAACCGACAACAATGAGCGCACACATAGCTCCAAAGATGTAGGCTAGATATGGTCGCAACCGACTAGAGAGTGAACCCAACCTACTGGGAAGGCTAATTTCTGTCAACCGATAAACTCGGACGAGTTCAATAAGCAGTAGGAGTCCAAAAACGCCAAGAGGTATTAGTCCCGTTGAAGATGTCACCCAATCAGGACCAATTCGAGGAACACAGATGGCTATGATAAAACCCGTTAAAACGACACCAGAATAGGCAAGAAACAGCCTCCGCGAATACTTACGGAGTAAAACCATAACTAACGCAAAAATAGCGAAAATCTGAAACATATACAGATAAACACTCCAACTCGCTGCGAGGAGTCCAAGTGAAAGTCCCCCAAAGATGGCTGAAGCAATTGATCCTTTTCGCAAGGCACGAACAAAGAAGAATAAAGTTAGGATGATCGCTACAATTCCAATTGCTTCATTGTCAAAGAAGCCAGTTACGGTTCGTTGTGTATAAGCTGGAATAATAGCCATGAAGAAGGCTGCTAAAAGCCCGATTTCCTTCGACCCAATTTCACAGCCAAGAACATAGATGGCGAGAACTCCAAAGAGCCCAAATATTGCAGGATATAGCACCGCAGTCGTCATCAAATCAATTTGAATTCCCAGAGCTTGAAGGCCTAAGTATAACAAGGCTGCAGAGAAAGGAATTCCGGGGTAAGATGTCTGTGGAATATTGCGTCCAAACGGCACCCACGTACTCCAATCGTACCAACCAAACCAAGCTGCGAACCCATTCTCTAAAATGAATTCAACCTCTCGAAGATTATACCATGGGTCAAACGCTCGAATCATTATTGGAAAACCAATTGTCGGAAGAAGCCGAATCATCAAAGCAAGAAAACAGATACCAATCAGTCCTACGGCTGCCATTACATTGGCCCGAGAAATATCCATTCGTGGACCATGTATGTATCGTCGAAGGAAAGACCAAATGGATCGAAGTGAATCCCTTAATGGCATCCGGTCACCTAGGTGTAGGAAGAATGATGCCTTGATAATTCCGTGTACTTAAAAAAGTTCTCGTACCGACCACACACGTTTTTTTGAGTGAGTCTTCATTTTCCGAGCTCTTCAACGAATTTCTTGTAATCATCGGCGCTCAATAAAGACTTGAGGTCATTTGGGTCAGAAACTTTGATGGCGACCATCCATCCTTCTCCATATGGATCATTATTCACAAGCTCTGGCGCTTCCTCAAGCTTTTCATTAACTTCGGCCACTTCTCCTGAAAGGGGAGAAAAAAGCTCTGAAGTAGCTTTAACCGAGTCAACGGTGCCAAACGCTTCACCAGCTTCGACTGCAGTGCCCACTGAAGGAAGTTCCACCATTACAATTTCATGTAACTCCTCTTGGGCATAATCGGTAATACCAACTCGTACGACACCATCTTCTTGCCGTACCCATTCATGTTCTTTCGTATAGAGCAATTCCGCAGGAATTTTTGTCATGGTTTTGAAAACTCCAGACAATTATCTGATTCCGTGTTTCACCCTTCCCGATATATAGCTCTTTAGTTGCTCCTCGGTCAACTCAATTGATCTTAAAAATAAATTCTGTTGGTTTTACTACAATCCTATAAGCAAAATGCTGTCGCCGCTAGTTGGTCGGAAACACTAAACGCCTGTCTTGAGACAAGAAGGTTATAGCCCTTTAAAGCCGTGCTTGTCAATGATGCAGGAACCGAACACCACTGAAGAATCGATTTCAGATGGATAAGTTTCGGACACCGGTAGCCAAGCATGGTCAACTTTCTCGAAAACTAATTCAAGACTTGATTAGTATAGAAAGTTAGCTTTGGCTCGGAAGAACCCCGAAGCAGTTTTAAGTTTCTGATTGCCCTATCTCTCATAACCTCTGCGGGGGACCCTTCCGAAGGGTTCTTTGCCACTGAACCAGTGGCGGGGGTATCTACCCTGTGTAGACCCCACAGCCAAGCATGGTCAACGGCGCAGGAGTCACTTGCTTTTGCAGGTTGACGGCGTTACTCAAGATCTATCCATGCTTAGGAGACATCCTGTCCGGCAGCGGTTCGAGGGTTCGAATGAGCACGTTCTGCGAGCTCCGAAATTCCCTCCCCCCGCACCACTATCCCATCGTTACCTTTTTGACTACGGTTTCCCTAGCCAATGATACAGGTTTCCATCCCACGGGGCGCCAAATATGCTACACGTGGTCTATCTTATGCACCCAAGCGGGGTCTGTCTTCTAGACCAAAAATTCGGAGAGCTAGAACTCGACTCCACGTTGGTTGCAGGCTTCTTTTCCGCCATCAGGGAATTCGCCCGTATGGTATCCAAAGGAAAAGGGGAAGCCCGAATCGTGGAGATGGGCGAGTTTTACATCACCTACGCTGCCGGCGATTATATTGTCGTGGCCGCAGTAGTTGATAGGGACGATAATCGACTCCAAGTCCTCCAAGCCCTCGATAAAGTTATCGACCGGTTTTCAAACCAATATGAAGAAACTCTCAAAACATGGGATGGCAAGTTGGTCTTTTTCTCCTTCACACCTGAACTCAATCAACTGCTCAACAACGGATTCATAGGTAAAAACGACATACCAGCACCAAAACTCAAACGAGGACTCCCAAGATTAATGGTGAAACTAGGACAAATAAGCGAACGAGAATACAACGTTGCCAAACAATGTGATGGCAAACATTCACCCCGAGAAATTGCCCAAATTGTCGGACTCCCTCAAGACGATGTAGATGTGCTCTTGTATAAACTCACCAAACTCGATCTAATCGAGTAACTCATTTCTTATACAGGTGCCTGGATTATTCGCGTTCTTCAAGTAATACTCCCAGAGCGATGAGCATGAGGGCGAAAAACACAAGGATTGGCGCAAGAATATCGGCTAGAAATGGGTAAATTGAGTCCAAGAACCCTGAAAACGGTTGAATGACACGACCCCCATAATAGATTAGGAACCCAGTGCCCAGCAGGAAGTTACTCTTACGTAACTGACCCGTTAACTGTAAGCCAATGTAGAAGAAGAGGGCAGGCAAAACGATCACGTAGAGAGGAAGAATCACATAGTTTGCGATAGCATACCCAATAGTAAGATAACCGGCAATTTGAGGTGACCAGAAGAGGTAGGGGAAAATGAGCGTCAAAATCGCAACGATGAGAGGTGGAGAAGAAATGAGGATAACTTGCCAGAACTGCCTTTCAAGAATCTGAAAGGTTAGAGCAAGGAAAATAGTGAAGATTGCTAACCATGAGACAACGGTGGCTGACATCCACCAAATTACTTCCAGCTGGTAATAATCCCAAATCAGGTAAAAAACCCGAGCAACACCCAAGAGGAGGAAGAATAGTCCAAACCCGAGATGAAACGGATTCTTTGATTCTCTGCACCGGAAAAGTAGGAAATAGACAAACAGCAGAAGGAAGTAACCGATGATAACAAACCAACCGCCGATTATTACCGTTTCAATTGCATTGAAAACTCCGTAAGCCATAAACAGTCCCCGCGTACGTATTGTCTAGAAGATTTTCTGCCTTTTGAAATATAAGCCTGCTGCTCGCAAAGAGCGTCCAAATGAAGGCTGTCAAAGGCAAATCTTTATACCTTTACAAACGTAAAGGCTTGGCGCGCATATCCTCGGGGTGACTTCATGATAGATAGACGGGTAATTAATGGGTCAAAAATCGACTCTGAGCTAGCTGATGAAATGGAAAAAGCTGGCCTAGATCGTATTCGCTCCTGCATCCAATGTGGAACGTGCACAGGTTCCTGCCCTTCAGGACGCCGTACTGCTTTGCGAACTCGCCAACTAATTCGGAAGGCGCTCCTTGGGTTCCGGGAGGAAGTACTGTCTGATCCCAATTTGTGGCTTTGTACTACGTGTGGTACCTGTACGGAGCGGTGTCCTCGGAAAATTGATGTCACCGAAGCGATTCTCTTTCTGCGAAATCTTTCCTGTGAGGCGGGCTATATGCGACCGCAACACCAGGGCGTATCTTACAAACTCATCGAAACTGGACATGCGGTTCCGATTGATGATGATAAATGGAAGAAGATGCGTGAGGACTTAGGCCTTCCACCCTTACCACCTACCGTACATTCCTACCCTAAGGCTGTGAAAGAAGTCCAACACATCATCAAGAAAACCGGATTTGATAAACTCGTCAACTACAAGGAGGGCAAAAAAGATGGTAAAACATAGCTACAGCATCTTTCTTGGCTGTGTGATTCCTAATCGACTTCCACAAATTGAAGCCGCAACACGCCTCGTGGCTCCCAAACTCGACATCGATCTTGTTGAGATGGAAGGCGCCTCATGTTGCCCTGCGCCAGGTGTCATCAAATCTTTCGATATTGATACTTGGCTTGCACTGACTGCCCGAAATATTGCATTATCAGAAGAAAATGGGCTGGACATTCTAGTTTTGTGTAACGGTTGTTATGGAACGTTAATTGCTGGCGTTGCTGAACTAAAAGATCCTGACACACGAAAACGCGTAAACAAGATTTTGAAAGGAACCGGGCATCAGGTTAAGGGAACAATCACTGCCAAGCATCTTGTTGAAGTGCTCTATAGGGATGTGGGAAAAGAAGCCATCGAAGAAACTGTTGTGAATCCAATTGATGCCCGTTTTGCGATTCACGTCGGGTGTCATCTACTCAAACCAGCCGATATACGTCCTTGGGGCTTTGTTGAAGACTTCACACTGGTCGACGAACTCGTTGAGCTAGTCGGAGGGACAACCGTCGATTACAAACTCAAGGATATGTGTTGTGGGGCTGGTGGTGGTTTACGATCCGCTGAACTGGAAGTTTCCAATGACATGGTCAGAGAAAAGATAGAAGCCATGCAACGGGCTAAAGTTGACGCCCTAGTCAATGTGTGCAATTTTTGCCACCTGCAATTTGACGTCGGTCAGATGCAATTGAACAACCAATATGGAACTGACTATCAAGTTCCCGTTCTGTATTACACT
>JAEOSA010000300.1 GCA_016840595.1 Candidatus Hermodarchaeota archaeon
TGGTTGTACCGAAATCTAACCATCCGTCTGCCTTTTAAAGATGAAGTAGCAAAAACCTCGACTATGACAGCCTATGACGAACTCATGGCGAAATCCCGTGAATACTACTTACTCCAAAGTGTCATTTCTAACGTTGGCTGGGATACAGAAACATACATTCCACCCAAAGCCTATCCACAACGTGGCGAGCAAATGGCACTCTTATACCAATTAGTTCATCGAATGGGTTCTGACCCTGAGGTCGGGAAACTCCTCGACAAAGTGGAAAAGAAGACAGAATTCAACAAACTCGATGCGATCCAACAACGGAACGTGCACCTCATTCGCCGTGAATATGATTCAGTAGTGAAAATCCCAGAGAAGCTAACGGGAGAGATTGCCAAGCAACAGACAATCGCCGTTAGTGTCTGGAAGAAAGCAAAAGCGAAAAAGGATTGGAAACTCTTCGAACCTGAACTCGCGAAGATGGTTGACCTTGTACGACAGCGAGGTGAAATCCTCAAGGACGTCCGAAATACACCCACAGTCTATGATGCCCTCTTAGATCAATTTGAGCCTAAAATGACACAAGATGTCATTTCAGCGGTGTTTACCGACGTGAGGAATGCCCTCATTCCCCTCGTCGACAAATACACAGCAGTGATTAAAGGAAAAGACTTCTCCTTTTTGAATCGCAAAGTGCCAATTCCTATTCAACGAAAAATCTCGACAGCCCTTGCAGATTTCGTACTCTATGATACAACATCAGACCAAGCTGGTGGTCGAATCGACGAAGTCGAACATCCCTTTACCACTGGTTATTATGATGATGTCCGAATCACCACACACTACTATGAAGACAAAATAGCTTCCTCCATCTATTCGGTGCTCCACGAAGCAGGACATGCCCTTTATGGTCAGAACTATCCTGCGGAAGGAAAATGGCAACCTTGGGGTGAATCCTCGAGTTATGGCATTCACGAATCCCAATCCCGTTTCATCGAAAACATGGTTGGGCGCTCTCCTGAATTTATTCAGTACTTTTACCCCATTCTGAATAAACTCACAGATAATACATTCAAAGACATCAGCCTGGAGCAATTCACCCAAGGAATAAACAGGGTTGAACGCTCCAAGATTCGCATTGAAGCCGACGAAGTCACCTATTCACTCCACGTCATCATCCGCTTCGAAATCGAACGCGAACTCTTTGCTGGCAAAATCGATATCCCAGACCTCCCCAACGTTTGGAATCAAAAATACGATGAATACCTGGGCGTGAAAATCAAACACGATTCCGAAGGAGTCTTGCAAGACACCCACTGGGCCTCCGGCTACCAAGGCTACTTCCCCAGCTACGCCCTCGGCAACATCTACGGTGGCCAATTCCTCGCTATGATGGTGAAAGACATCCCCGATTGGCTGGACCAGATCGCGAAAGGCAAATTCAAGAACATCCTGCAATGGATGATCGACCACGTGCACAGCAAAGGGAACATTTACTATCCCCAAGACTTAGTCAAGCAAGTTACCGGTGAAGGCTTAAACGCCAAGCCTTTCATTGAATACCTTGAAACCAAATACAAACGCATCTTTGGCATCTAAAACTGAAGATAGAAAGAGAAAAGGGGACCCGTACCCATTTGCCCGAGCCCCAGCAGTTCCAGGGCACGTCCAAGAATCCAAGCAAGTTGCTTAGCGACGGCAAGCAAATGTGTAGATATCCTTAATGATTCGTGCCCGCTGTTCTTTGTCCGTGCCTTCATAATTATTATAGGTGTGCATTTTGTTAATCACCGAAGAATGCCATGGTCAGCGTCTTATAAAAGGCGGACTCACCATTTGGGCTCACTTTCCGAGGTCACAAGTTGTAACTATATGCACATTGTAAAAACTAGGTTTGGCACTGAGTCTCCTCTGTTTGGCAGCATATCTTGAGGCTCATCTGGATTCCAATACCAAATAACTATTGCATCTGCAAGTGGAATAATCACTTATTGTTATATTCTAAAGGCGCTATTAGGAAATATGAGAATACATCACTTCAAGAAAAGATATGATAATATAAATTGAAATCCACGATTTAACCAAGCAGTTTGGTGATATTATGGCCTTTAACAATGTTAGCTTGGAAGTCCAAAAGGGAGAAATCTTTGGCTCTTTAGGTCCGAATGCTGCAGGAAAATCTACGAAAGTAAAGATGGAAGACGGACACGTCGTCTTTGGGGTAGAAGAAGCCGACCGCACCAATCCCCCTATCAATCGTTCACTCATTGAAGCTAGTCT
>JAEOSA010000301.1 GCA_016840595.1 Candidatus Hermodarchaeota archaeon
AAATCAACGACTTCTACGACTTCACCTTGAGCAAGGTAATTTACTTTGGGCTCAAAAGTTAGGATTTTGAGCGTGACATCATGATAGGTGGCGCCATCACCAGGAATAATTTTGCCTATTCCAATATTGAGAACATCAGTGACGGCAATGACGAACCCGAAGTCGACATCAATGATGCCTTCGAATTGTTCTCGAAGAATTTCTTCAGCGACTACGTACAAGTCCTCACTGAATCGGTTTGGCGGAATTCGCACATGCCCTTTAATGGTGACAGCTTGGTAGATATTCATGCCTCCGGTTTCGGAACGGTTACAAGAAGGGCTGATAAGCTTTTCTATTCTATGGGAAAGCAGGCGTTTCCTGTGTTGTTACTATTCGGCGAGGGCAAGAACAGCGAGTTTTCTTAAAAAAATGACGCGGGACCCTTGTTTTTTTAATTCATGCCGTAATTCACGGTCGTTTGTGGCGACAAACGCACCGGTTTTAGCGGAGTAACGAAGAAGAGCATTATCTGCATCCATTTCTGGGGCTGGATGAGACATGTTTTCCACGATTATACAATGGAGGTCTATGAGTTCGAATGAGCTTCTTGCTGCCCGCTTCTCTTTTTCAGATCCTTTCAGCTCAATCCATTGTAATTCTTGGAGAATTTGGGGAAGCACTAGAAATGTGACTGTCCGACCGATTAGTTTCGGGATTTCTTCAAAAATATCAATGCGGCGTTGAAAGGGAAGGAGGAGAAAGTTAGTATCAAGAAGAACATTCGTACCTTGACTAGACGGATGTTTATTCCTCAATGACGGTGCCCCATCCAATCAACCGCCACCTCATTTCTATCTGCCGACTAATTGCTACGCGTTGACCAGGTATAATCGCAACAGGTTTCCGAAGTGTAAAGGTGGTTTTATTTTTACCTGCAATTTTTGTTATTTCCCCGACAGTTGCAGAAGAGCCGACAATCAGCATGAGCATCTCATTGAGTTTGATATTTTTCACAGCAACTTGGTCGACGGCACCCACAACACGTTTCAATAAATGGGTTTCGAGTGTAATCTGTTCCACAATGGGAGGAAGGTGTCCAGCGGGTCCCGCGAGATTACCAATTAATGCATCAGCACGAGTCAACGCAGGATCAAGTTTTGTGCCCACGCCAATTAGACCGCTAGGATGAGCAGTTTTCAAGGATTTCCCTTGACCAGTTTGTATGCTCGTTACAGATGTAAAAATGGACGCGTATGAAAGAGAGGATTTTTCCTTTTTCACTGGAATTCCTGGTCGAATTTCCAGTTCATCCCCTACGTTCACCTTTCCTTGAATAATTGTCCCACCAATAACACCGCCCCGTAAATCTTCGGGTCGTGTGCCAGGTTTATTAATATCAAATGACCGAGCAACATAGAACAATCCAGGTTTGTCTAAATCCCTTTTTGGTGTAGGAATAACCTGTTCAATTGTTTGTATAAGATAGTCAATATTTGTACCAAACATAGCAGAAATTGGGATAATTGGAGCATTTTCGGCAATAGACCCAGCTACAAAACTTTTGATTTGATTATAGTTGTTCATCGCTTCCTTTTCAGAGACGAGTTCAACTTTGTTTTGTACAATTATGATTTTATTGACTCCAATAATTTCCAGAGCTGCCAAATGTTCTCGTGTCTGTGGTTGAGGACATTTCTCATCAGCTGCAATGAGTAGTAACGCCCCATCCATTAGGGCTGCACCTGAAATCATTGTAGCCATTAAGACTTCGTGTCCTGGTGCATCCACCAAGGATATTCGTCGTAACGGTTCTGCAGATCCCCCGCATTTCTGACATTTTGAAGTTGTTGAGTATGCAGTAGCTCCTTTGCATTTTGGGCATTTGTAAAAAGTCACATCAGCGTACCCTAATTTGATTGATATTCCTCGACGAAGTTCCTCAGAATGGCGATCTGTCCATTCACCTGACAACGCCCTAGCCAAAGTGGTCTTCCCATGGTCAACATGTCCAACTAGTCCGATGTTGACTTCAGCTTGTTTGGGCATCGTTTTTTTCGCGGACATAATCATTCTTCATCTCATTTGGGTACAGGTTGTTTTATTCTTTTTAGGATGAGCTCTTTTCAATTAGCTCAAGGAGATCAGTTTCTCCGTGAGTGACAATTTTCACATTAACTTGCACGATTTCATCGGTAATCTCGTTTCCACGGACACGGCGACGACGACGTTCTCCCTTATTTTGCGGTTGATAGCCGATACCTCCACTAAGCAGTGG
>JAEOSA010000078.1 GCA_016840595.1 Candidatus Hermodarchaeota archaeon
GCGAAAGTGGGGCCAGGGAGCTAAATCCATTGGCGGTGAGGTGCGTCTAAAGACCCTTGATCGGGCTAAACTGCTCAAGAGTCGTGGATACGTCGTCCTCCCAGATCCTGAAGACCCCAAAGTCCAAGAAGCCTTCAAAGAAGGAACGTTCAAGACCTTTGAGCGTCACAGCCGTGTTGGTATGCCAGATATGAGTATCGTTGAAGATATCGAATGGCTCCGTGAACAAGGTGCTAAGAAAGTCTTCTTGAAGACTGGCGCATACCGCCCATCGGCAACTGCCTTTGCCCTCAAGGTTGCAAGTGAAGCTAAAATTGACATGCTCACCCTAGATGGCGCTGGTGGCGGAACGGGTATGAGCCCGATGGCCCACATGAACGAACTGAGTACACCAACGGTGTACCTTGCTGCGCAAGTGCTGAAGGGTTGTCAGATCTTGAAGAAGAAGGGTAAACACGTCCCCGATATTGCAATCGCTGGAGGGTTTATCCATGAAGCCCAAGTTGTGAAGGCGCTTGCGATGAGCAACTTTGGCGATGGTCCCTTCTTCAAGGCAGTAGCTGTCGCTCGATCCCCATTAACTGCAGCGATGAAATCAGATTACTTCGTGCAATTAGCCAAAGAGGGCAATCTTCCGAAGAGCTTTGTTGAGGATTATGGTGATGATCCGGAGAAGTTCTTCGTTGCATCCACCCACTTGAAGCACGAGTACGGCAACCGCTACAAGGATATTCCGAAGCCTGCAATTGGTGTGTACACCTATTATGAACGCATCCGCGTTGGTATCCAACAGCTTATTGCTGGTATGCGGAAGTTCAAACTGGATCTGATAGATCGCAACGATCTCATGGCCCTAACACCTTTGGCTGCAGAAGTAACCGGTATTCGGATGCCCCACCAGGTCGAAGCTGACGTTTTCGATCGTATTTTAGGCTGAGATATTCTAACTCAGCCTTCCTTTCCTTTTTTTCACTTTTTTTGGTCGTCTGAGTTGACATCAGATTCGATTAATTCATGCTCGTCAAGGTCTTCTTGACAGCTGGGGCATATGCCTTTGACTTTTAGATACTCGAGTATGTGCACTCGATGTGCCCTTGCGCCGCAGTGAGGACAGGAGAGAACTGATTCCCCATACTCGATGGTCTGATGGCAGACTGAGCAAATGGGCTGAGGAGTTCCACAATGGGGACAGACCACTTCATCAGCCTGAATTGTGGCTTCACATTCGGGGCACATCGCGAGTTGAATGGTTTGGGTAGCGGATGCAGATTGATACTTTGTATGATCCGACCGTGATGAAGAAGTTCGTGTTGTATAAGAAACCCGATCAGTTTTCCGATCTTCTTCCCAACATTTTTTACATGCCCATAAACATACTAAAAACACAATAAATCCAATTGAGATGAGAATTTCCCAGTCAAACTGCAACAAAAAGACCACACCATTCCAAGTTACCTAGGAAATTAAACTTTGTCAATATAGAGTTTTGTCTTTGGTAGTGTAGTCGAGTCTATATGATTTGACAGCTACTTTTTTTGGACTAATATACTGTTACACTGTGAGTTCCGGGGAGTTTCCGGATGTCATTGATGAGGTCGGGAACTATTTCACCTTCAAGGATTAGTATGAGTTTTGCGTATCCGTTGGTTTCTGGGTCTTCAGCGAGGGCTTGTCGGATGCTGAGTCCCTTCTGAGACACCATCTGAGTGACTTGGGCAATGATACCGGATTGGCTGGCGTTTTCGGGGATGAACACGATGACGCCCATGTTGAATTCCCGGGCGACTTCTTCCAATGAGCAGACTTGTCGGAGGTGTTGATAAATGCGTTTGAGTTGTGGGGTAGATCGGATGGTTTGGATAGTGCTGTCCACGGCTCGACGGTCCACTCCAACTTCTTTGGCGATTTGGGTGTGGGGGATTTCAATACGGCCACTAACTACGTTACCGTCATCATTTACTTGGAAACCGCGTTCGAAGAGGAGTTTCGCGATTTTTTGTTGGGCGGGGAGGTCCTTGAAATAGTTCCGGATTTGGTTCCACATGGGATCGTGTCCCTTATTTTCAGTAGGGTAGTGTTGCGGGTTTTTGTCGGTTTATGCCTTACGCTATTGTACACGTTTGTACAGTAAAGTATAAATATGTACTTTACATGATAGCTGTTCTCTCCTTACAGAAATCCGGTGGAACATACAATGACACAAATCAAAGTCTCATTACCGGAAGAAGACATTCCAAAACAATGGTATAATATCGTACCCGATCTCCCTGCACCGTTGCCGCCGATGTTGCACCCCGGAACCCGGGAACCCGTTGAACTACCTCCTGTGCTATTTCCTAGTGAGTGCTTGCGGCAGGAAACAAGTAAGACTCGGTGGATTGACATCCCTGAGCCGGTGCGTGATGTCTACCGGTTGTGGCGTCCAACACCTTTGCTACGAGCGAAACGTCTAGAGGAGGCGTTGAAGACTCCTGCGAAGATTTACTTCAAGTATGAGGGAGTCAGCCCTCCAGGGAGCCATAAACCTAATACAGCTGTCGCGCAAGCCTATTACGCCCAACAAGATGGTGTAAAGCGAATTAGCACAGAAACGGGCGCGGGGCAGTGGGGCTCATCAGTTGCGTTTGGATGTTCGTTGTTCGAGATGAACTCAACGGTGTACATGGTCAAAGCTAGTTTCTTTCAAAAACCCTATCGACGTGTGATAATGGAAACATGGGGCGCAGAAGTGTACCCCAGCCCTTCCAGGCAGACCAAGAGTGGGAAAGCCATTCTCAAGGCGGATCCTCAGAGTCCTGGTAGTCTAGGTATAGCAATCAGCGAGGCAGTGGAAGATGCGATGACCCACGATGAAGCGAAATATTCGATTGGTAGTGTGGTCAATCATGTGCTTCTCCACCAAACAGTGATTGGTCAAGAAACCCAGCAACAATTCGCTGCAATTGAAGAATACCCAGACACAATCATTGGTTGCATAGGGGGAGGCAGTAGCTTCTCTGGGCTGATGTGGCCGTTCTATCATGACACGGTTTCAGGGAAAGCATCGAAGGATGTAGAGTTTTTGGCGGTAGAATCAACGGCTTGTCCCAGCGTCACCAAGGGGAACTACTGTTATGATCACGGTGATACAGCTCGTATGACACCGTTAGTCAAGATGCACACGCTAGGTCACATGTTCATCCCACCACCGATTCACGCAGGCGGTTTGCGATATCACGGGATTGCACCAACGATCAGTGTGTTGAACGATAACGGCGTTGTGAAAACGAAGGCATATAATCAGATTGAAGCCTTCGAGGCGGCAATGCTCTTTGCCCGTACGGAGGGGATTATCTCTGCGCCTGAACCAGCGCATGCAATTATGGCTGTGATAGATGAAGCCTCGAAATGTCGGAAGTCAGGGGAGGAGAAAACTCTTCTCTTTCTGTTATGTGGACACGGACACTTTGACATGCAAGCCTATGATGACTATATCAACAATAAATTAGAGCCGTTCAAATATCCTAAAGAAAAGATTGATGAAGCGGCGCAGGAACTCCAACAACTCTATCCATGGACCTTTGAGTAACCCAAACCCTCATGCCTCATTACTCATCCGCCTCATCGAGACTCATCTTTGGGATTAGTTCGAATTCGTCGAGATCTGCTTGACAGTTTGGGCAAGACCCTTTCACTTTCAAGTACTCGAGAAAATGAACACGGTGAGCTTGTCCCTGGCAATGAGGACAGATGAGAACCGAGTCAGCAAACTCTATGGGATGATGGCAAACCATGCAGATAGGGCGGAGCGAACCGCAATGAGGACAGACAGTGGCTTCAGCTAGAATGGTGGCTTCACAATCGGGGCACATGGCTAGTTGAATAGTTCGACCTATAGAAGTTGTTCTGGTTCTTGTGCGAGCTGGTCTGGGGTAGAATGGTCGTTGTTTATAAGAAAAGTCGTCTGGTTCCTTTGTTCGTTTCATGACATCTCTAATGGCATAGGCACAAATGGCAGCGGCTGCTCCAACAATGATTAACCCCGCTATCCAAGATATTAACACATAACCCGGATGCCACTGTGCCAACAAGGAAATCTTCACTCCAATCTAAGTATTCTAAGTAATTCAGGTTTATCAACTTAGAGCCTTTTCCCTTCTTAGAAGTTTTTCCTAATGTTTCTGAGAAGAAATCATGGCTAGGGGAAGATACCGCGGTCTTTGATGGCTTCAGCGATTCGGGTGAGAGCGACGATGTAAGCGGCGGTTCGCATATGGACTTTTTCATGTTGGTGGACTTTGTAGACTTCGTCGAAGGCGGTGACCATGCGGTCTTCGAGTTTGCTGTTGACTTCGTTTTCGGTCCAAGATTCCCGGGTGAGGTTTTGTACCCATTCCATGTAGCTGACAGTTACACCGCCGGCATTGGCCAGAATGTCTGGGACAACAAAGACACCGTTCTTGTAGAGGATTTCATCAGCTTCTGGTGTGGTTGGACCATTCGCCCCTTCACCAATAATTTTTGCTTTGATACGGGGTGCATTGGCAGCGAGGATCTGATTTTCCAGGGCAGCTGGTATCAAAATGTCAACCGGGAGTTCAAGAAGCCCCTCATTGGTGACCTTCTTAGTGCCAGGGAATCCTACAACAGATCCAGTTTTTTGTTTATGCTTCATCACTTCTTTGGGATCAAATCCCTTTGGATTGTAGATACCTCCTCGCGAATCACTGACAGCGACGATTTTGCATCCATATTCTGCAATGAGGTTTGCTGCATTAGAGCCAACGTTGCCAAAGCCTTGGATGGCAACGGTCGCATTCTTCAAATCCAGTTTAATGCGTTTTGCGGCTTCCCGAACTGAAATCACAGCTCCACGGCTGGTGGCTTCACGGCGCCCCAGACTTCCACCAATTGAAAGAGGTTTTCCAGTTACTACTTCAGGTGTCGCAAACCCTTTGGCTTCCGAGTAAGTGTCGTAGATCCAGGCCATTTCTCGTGCTGATGTGTAGACATCAGGAGCAGGGACATCTCGGTATGGACCTATGATATCTAAGATTTCATGTGTGAATCGTCGGGTCATATGTTCAAGTTCGGATTCACTCATTTCTTTTGGATTACAGATAATACCGCCTTTTGCTCCTCCGTATGGAAGTCCTACTACGGCACATTTTATCGACATCCAGATTGCGAGGGCTTTTACCTCGTCGAGGCATACTTCGGGGTGGTATCGGATTCCGCCTTTGAATGGTCCGAAGGCATCCATGTGTTGAACGCGCA
Source organism: Candidatus Hermodarchaeota archaeon (assembly GCA_016840595.1). Next base: position 5,257 of record JAEOSA010000078.1, read on the forward strand.
TTCCAGTGAAGACTTTGATATGACCATTGTCCATCCTCACGGGGATGGAAACGACAAGAGTGCGTTTGGGGTGTTTGAGGAGCTCGAGGATATTGGGGTCGAGTTTCATGTGGGCTGCGACAATATCGAGTTGTTGACAGGCCACCTCATATGGGTTGGGTTCGTCACAGGGGATTTGTTCCAAGGTCTTTCACCTTATCTTGGTCTGGTGGTAAATTCTCATAAGGTGAGTTAAAAGTGCTTGCAAAATCCAAGTGCCTATTTTAGTGGAATTTGGGAGAGGACAGCTCCATTCGTCTTGTTCGCTCTTTCTTGGTAACTCGGCGGCCTCGGCGTTTAAGTCGGATGAGCGTGGCCATGGTGGATGCCAAATCTTCTGGTGGGTAGCGATACAGGTGATAGCGAATCATGATGAAACGTGTTCGGGCATCATTGGGGTGTCTAAGATGTTGGGCAAGCCAGAGAAATTCATCTTCAGGTATTTTTTCAAGACGTTGGGCGATTTCAGGGGAGAGTCGGGAGGGCATTTGCCAGTTATGATCGCTAATAAAGCTGAATTCAGGAGAGATTATGCGTTTAGTTGGACGCACAGGTGAGCCTAATTGGACAGTTCCAGCCGGTGGCAATTGTTGGGCGGGAGGAAGTTCTCCGACGCCACTTAGCATGGCTATTGCGACCTGTAATTCCTGAATGGTGTATTCAGCAAGGACGGGTTTGGCTAGAATTTGTTGGATCCCGGGCTCTTTGGGATCGCGAATAAATCGCCTGAGGAGACGTAAATCATCGCTCCTGAGGTTTGCTAATTGGTCTGAGAGTGTTTTTGCCCTATGCACCTTAACTCGTTTTGATAAAACGTATGGGGGACGGTTCCTATTCAGAACCATGTGAAACCCTCCTCACTCGTTGCTTAATTATTAAAATCGTTAGCTAAATTTCTTCCCATATGGGATGAAACTCGCGTAGGAGGGGATTAGAGAGGCTCTTCGGGCTCACTAGGAGGAATTGTGCGCTGAAGTGCAGCCAACGTTGCGGTTACATCCTCCCAATTGAATTTAAAAAGACGATATTTCACCATGAGCAAGCGCGAGCGAAGATCTTGGGGATCTCCAGCGTGTTCGAGTAACCATTGGAAATCTGAAGCAGGCATACTGGTGAGTATCCCGCTAATTTCTTGTGTAGCCTTCGCAGAGGGGAGGGCAGGAGCTTCATCAGTAGGCGTGAAAACCCGTTGAGGTGGGAGTGGGGGTTGCTCTACGGGTGGGCGCCAGGGTTTAACATTCTTATACCCTAGTGGTTTTTCGCTAAGAGGGAGCTCATGGACGCCGTCGAGGGCAGCAAGAGCAAGGCGGAGTTCCTGAAGTGAATATTCATCGAGAAGGGCTTGTGAAATGATAGATTGGGCTTTAGGGTCGTCAGGAGCGTCGTAGATACGACGGAGAAAAACAAGGTCGTTCTTGGGGAGGGTTGCAAGCTTATTAGAGAGATCACGAGTTCGTTTCACTGGCACAAGAGTTGTATCTTCAATGATTTTGGGTCGCTTCCTAGAAGCCATTAACTAATAACCCCGCTTTCCGCTCTTTTGGGAGACCGGATGTATATAGATGTTCCTTTTTTTGACGTGAAACAGTTAGATTTAGTATAATATGGTTTGTTTAGATGTAAGGTTAATATTTTGAGCTTAACAAGTATGGTTGTGAAGTCGTTTGATGGACTAGGTGTGTGATTTTGATGGAAATTCGGACAGTAAAGCGGGAAATTCGAATCTTAGGTGTAGATGATGCCCGTTTTCAACGTGGGCGGGATGAGTGGACACGGCTTGTTGGAGTGATTTTTCGAGGAGGGGAGTGGATGGAGGGTTGTTTGCAAGCGCCTATTCGAGTGGATGGTGATGATGCCACGGAGAGACTTGTAGAGATGGTGAAATCGTCGTCACATTATGGTCAATTGCGAGTGATCATGACCCGAGATACGATTGTAGCAGGTGTGAATGTGTTGAACCTCCCGACCCTGTTTCAGGAGACAGGGTTACCCGTGATTGCCGTTTCGGATTCAAAACCAGATATGGCACGAGTCAAAAAGGCATTCAAACGGATTCATCCTAATTCTTGGAAGAAGAAGTACGACTCGCTTGAGAAGTCTGGACCAATTGAAGAGGTGGAATCTCGCCCGGGACGTGCACTGGTGTATGTGCAATGGGCGGGAGTATCCTTTAAGCAAGCTGTTGAGCTTGTACAGAAAACAGCAACACGGAGTCGGATTCCCGAACCCATTCGGGTAGCAGATCTTATTGCTTCAAGTTTTGTACCGAACCCTTAGGATTTCCAATAGTGCCAGATTTGTACATCAAACTCGGATAGGAGAGGTACCAGGATTTCGAAGGGCATTCCGACAACGGCTGTGAAACTACCTTCGACTTCTTCAACGAGGAATCCGCCCAATCCCTGAATAGCATACCCTCCAGCTTTGCCAATGGATTCGCCTGTGGAAACGTACTGTCGTATGACTTCAGGGGGCATGTTGTGAAAACGTACACGACTCCAGATATGGCTTACTGATGAGTTCTCGGCGGTTGTATTAATTATGGCAACTGCGGATATGACACGGTGCCAAGTCCCATTGAGTTGTTGAAGCATGTCAAAGGCTTCTTCATCTGTTTGGGGTTTTCCTAGAACTCGATTATCACGAGTGACAACAAGTGTATCGCCGCTAATGATGAGACCATCTTGAGTTGATTGAACTGATCGAGCTTTTCGGAGGGCGTTGTTTTCAACTGTTTGAATGATCTGTGCATCGGTTCCAGCTGAGATTTCGATTTCTTTGGCTGTGGGGGAGAGTACTTGGAATTGGAGTCCTAGTTGGGTTAGCAGATTAGAACGTCGTTCCGAGTTGGAGGCAAGAAAAAGGAGTTTCATTTTGGCGTGTTGTTAACCGACGCCATTATAAATTAAGTTCGTGGTTTCCTTGTAAGTAGCCATTGCGCAGATGGTTTGGGCTCGATCGATGAGTTTGGGTTCTCGGAGTTCTGATGTGATGATTCCTTCTAGTTCTCCGATGTCTTTTGCCCGGATTTTAAGGAGCAGGTCCCAGTCTCCAGTGACTGTGTGTACTTCTTGGACAGCTGAATGGGATGCGATCTTTGAGATAATTTCTTTATCGGATTTGGATTCATTATGTTCAGCGGAATTTCGGTTTAAAGATACGAACACAAAAGAAACAAGAGGCTTGTCTAATTTCTCGGGGCTTAGAACAGCTCGAAAAGA
>JAEOSA010000302.1 GCA_016840595.1 Candidatus Hermodarchaeota archaeon
GGCGAGGCGGGGCAGATAGGTTGCCTGGGTAAGGAAGAGGGGGAGATATTCTTCGATGAGTTTTGACAGCTCCTTGTCCTTCGCGAACAGTTCCCGAATTTTTGTTGCATCTTCGGTAGAGAATTCCTGTGGAACTGGAACTAATCCTTTGTCCTGGACGCGGTAGAGGAGACCGGGTGTAAGAGTCCGGTCCATTGTGTAACACTGGGTATAGCGGATGTCTGCCTCCCAACTATGATCCCGTCCTAACTTTTCTCGAATAGAGTCAGATCGACCACCGATTGCCAAGGGGTCTTTAGCCACAATCACAGTATATTGTTGCTCTTTATCTAACAACAGGTTATATTTTGAACTTGCTTCGAGTTTTAAGAACCCTGAATGACCAACGACCGCGTTGTGCTGTGAAACATCTTCTCGTGTTAAATCAGTCAAACAGTAAGGATGGTGCCCAGTGTTATCCAACCATTCATAGATTTCGCCTTTTATCGCATCGTAGATTTTAACTTTGGCTAAGCCTACATCGCCTTGATAGTCGATGTTTATCAAGACACCCGGAGATCCAGAATCAGGAACTTTTGGATAGTCTGATGGGCGAATAGGCTTATCCTTACTCTCCGTGATGATTTGTGTTAATAAGGAGAACGTTTCTTGCTTTTTCGGACTAGAACTGGCGCGGGATTTGGGTTTTGAAGATTTCATCCAGTCCGAGAGATTTGATGGCACGCAATATCACTTCTGAATCGATTAAGGACCCTCCTACTTTTTAGGATTTAGCTCTCTAATAGAGTAGTCACTTAATGAGGTATTACAGATGCGTTCGTGTTCTTTCCCGCTTAAAGAAATTGTTGTAGCACGATTTGAAATTGGTGAAGACCTCTTCCTCGGCATCCAGCAGGTTGTAAACCAACATGATGTAAAAGCTGGTATGTTTACGGTGATAGGAGCTGTCGATCAGGCCCATTATGGCTTCTATGATCCTGGAAAGAAATCATATACCACCCTAAAATGGAAACCCGATATGGATTCCTCGCCAGCATTAGAAATCCTTAGCTGTGTTGGTAATGTTGCACGATTGGATGGGGAGGTAGTTGTACATGCCCACATAACATTGTCCGGCGAGAAAGGTGAAATAATGGGTGGACATTTACTCGAAGGGTGTCGGGTCAACCCCACCACAGAACTCACTTTGCTCATTGGAGAAGGAATACTGACACGAAAAAGGAATGAGACTCTTAACCTCGCCCTTCTTTCGATTTAATCATCATTCAATTGGCTTCAGCAGGCTTCACGAAAGACATTAAATCACCAAACAGGTATCTATTGTTAAACGAGGTGTGATGGAACTTTGGCCTCGGCACAGCCTCCAGCAGGGTTGACTATTTCAATCAAGGAACATGAACATACCCTTCTCAATTCGGATAACACCATTACCCGATTTAATCCCCGTGGACAAGTTTTCGTGAAAAATCAATCACGCAAATTTGCTGTATGGGATGCAGAACTCGAACTAAACCCACAAAACCGAACAACACTGGGACTATCCGCTCTTGATATTGGGCGGTTAGACCCAATGAGTGAGTGGGAAAAAGACTTCATTGTAAAAGAAATCGAAGCACCAATGCTCTTACTTACTGAAGCAATTGATACATTCTCAGAACGCGTGGGTGTAAATCATGCCCTTGTATTTGAATACAAAATGCCCGTTGAAATTAGCTTGAATCTACGAAACCATTCAGGGTCACCCATTCATGATATTGTGGTAACAAAAGAGATACCACCTATCTTCAAAGATATTGACCTCCAAAAATCACAGATAGGTAAAGTCGAATATGATTCACGAGAAGGACAAGTTGTGTGGAAAATTCAGGAGTTGCCACCCGAACAAATAGCAGTTCAACGGATTCGGGCAAGTATCACAGCAGAAGACCCCGAACCGAAATCCGGTGGAAAAGTTCAGGTTACCTATAAAATTCCAGATGTTGTTCGAAGCACTCTTGTTCCAACCCTTAATGCTTCAACCGAGACAGAAATCAACGTCGAAAAAGAAGAAAATTCAATGCGAGTGGGCAATTGGCGATGTAAAGCTTCACTAACTAATTCTAGTGAATTTCCGATTCGGATTAAACGCGTGCAAGTAGTCCTTACAGCACCTGATAACGAACTTCTCTATGAAGGAACACCTAACCATCGACTAGAATCAGGTGAGATCTGGGGTCATGAATTTGAAGTCCAGGCTGAACAACCAGAATTTGAT
>JAEOSA010000303.1 GCA_016840595.1 Candidatus Hermodarchaeota archaeon
CGGAACCAATAAGACAGTTGTAGAAATCAATAAAGCTCTGTTGAAGCGAAGGATTTTCGGTGGAAAGGACCTTTCAAATGAATTTCCGGAGCTTGGCAATAGTGCACTCTACTGCATCACTGAAGTTCACACTAAGAATGATATTGACAGATTAGTTGATGCTTTGAGAGAGGTTGTGGAATAACATGGAGGATATAACCAAGAAACGGTACATAAATGGAAAGCCAAGATTGAGGCGGTTTCATCAAGCCAAGTGGGATGAGCCGATAATATTTGAGTTAAGCACTGAAGGAGAGAGGGGCATCCTTGTACCAGAAGTCGAGGATGAGGTAAAAAATGAGGTTGGAGATGTTCTGGCAACAATACCTAAGGGTGTGCAAAGGAAACAACCTCCTAAACTACCAGAACTTTCCCAACCACAAGTACTAAGGCATTATGTAAGACTATCCCAGGAAACCTTGGGGACAGATCTAAACATCGACGTAGGGCAAGGAACATGTACCATGAAATATAGTCCAAAGGTCAACGAATATCTTACAAGAATGCCCCAAATGGCGGAAATTCACCCGTTACAAGATGAAGAAACTGTCCAGGGTATACTTGAGGTGATGTACAAGTTTGAACAAATTCTCAAAGAGATTTCAGGAATGGATCAGTTTTCACTTCAACCTGGTGCGGGTTCTGCGGCTATATATGCAAATGCCTCGATTATACGAGCATATCATGAAACCCAGGGAGAAGCGAATCGAAGAGATGAAATTATTACGACAATATTTTCTCATCCCTCGAATGCAGCATGTGCTAAAACAGCAGGCTTTAAAATCATAACTCTACATCCTAGTGAGGAAGGCTACCCAGATATTGAGGCATTAAAAGCAGCAGTTTCAGAACGTACAGCTGGGCTGATGATAACAAATCCAGAGGACACAGGCATTTTTAATCCAGAAATCGAAGAGTTCGTGAGGATCGTCCATGAAGCAGGGGGGTTATGTTCCTACGATCAAGCAAATGCCAACGGAATATTATGCATAACTAGGGCTAGGGACGCTGGTTTTGACCTCTGCCACTTTAATTTACATAAAACATTTTCAGCACCTCACGGATGTGGTGGGCCAGCAGTCGGGGCTATTGGCGTTACCAAAGAACTCGCAAAATTTCTACCAGTTCCTGTTGTTGAATTTGATGGGGACAAATATCATTTGAACTATGATAGACCCCAGAGCATTGGAAAAGTGAGAGCATTTTACGGAGTCGCACCAGTAGTCTTAAAAGCATATGCTTGGGTGATGAGTCTTGGCGCAGAGGGCCTGAAAGAGGTCGCTGAAATCGCTGTTCTCAACAACAATTATCTGCTCAAGAAGATATTAGAGATACCAGGAGTAAGTGTACCCTACGCTAAAGGCAAACATCGAATTGAACAGGTTAGGTATAGCTGGGAGAAATTGATGAGAGATACAGTGGTTCATTCTGAGGAAATTGGACTTAGAGCAGCAGACTTCGGTGTCCATTACTGGACTAGCCACCACCCATGGATAGTTCCAGAGCCTTGTACTCTTGAACCAACTGAATCCTATTCCAAGTCCGAGCTGGATGAGTATATTGAAATAATTAGACATGTATCCAATGAAGCGTACAAGAACCCCAAACTGGTTAAGACCGCTCCTTACAATAGTACCATTCACAAGATTCATCATGCGCCGTTAGATGACCCATTGCAATGGGCGATAACGTGGAGAGCATATTGCAAGAAAAGACGTAAAACGCGCGCGAATAATAATGTTAACCTTTAATGTTTAGGATGGTGATTATTGATTAATGACAGAATGTAAAGTTTCTCGAACATTGAAAGGGAAAGTTGCCCTTATCACTGGAAGTGCTTCAGGCATCGGCAGAGCAACGGCATTGCTTTTTGCCAAAGAAGGCGCGGCAGTGGCAGTTGTTGATGTGAATGAATCAGAAGGGAAGGCAGTAGTTCAAGAGATCATTGCCGATGGAGTACGAGCCATCTTTGTTCGTGGCGACGTGACGAAGGCGTCAGATTGTCAATTAGCTGTGCAGCAAACGGTTGAGCAACTAGGCAAACTAGATATTCTCTTCAATAATGCTGGCATCATTCGTCGTGCGTCAGTATTGGAGACAACTGAAGAAGAATGGGATCGGGTAATGGCAACCAACGTTAAGTCGGTATTTTTACTTTCGAAATATGCGATTCCGGTCATGGCGAAGATAGATGGTGGCGTGATCATCA